>CAYZKI010000029.1:0-15566 GCA_964478745.1 uncultured Bacteriovoracaceae bacterium | reverse complement strand
AGCGCGCGCCCGAGCGGGCTCTCAGCCGAGCTCGGCCCTGAGATCATCCGCCCGCCGGAGTCCCACCAGCCCAGGATCTCCCCGTAGGCGTCGCGCTCGATCGGCTTGTCCGAGCCCCAGATGCGCGAGACGACCTCGTTGGTCTGGCAGATGTGCCCCTGGCTGTCGGCGATGATCACTCCGACCGGAAGGCTCTCGAGGATCGAGGAGAGCTTCCGCCCCGCGCGGAGGAGCTCCTCGGACTCCTGGATCTGCCGCTCGCGCTCGCGGAGCACCTCGGCCTTCTGCCGGAAGGAGGCGTAGATGGCCACCTTGGTTCGCAGGATCTCGGGATCGAAGGGCTTGCTGAAGTAGTCGACCGCGCCCGCCTCGTATCCCTTCCTGACGAAGGGGTCCTCCTTGTAGATGGCCGTGATGAAGATGATGGGAACGTCGTGGTAATCGGGCAGCGCTTTGATGCGTGCCGCCGCCTCGAAGCCGTCCATGACGGGCATCTGCACGTCCATCAGCACCACGTGAACGTCCGGGCGCCGCTCGAGTATGGCCACCGCCTCGGCTCCCGAATTCGCGAAAATGAGGTTGTACCTCGAGCTCAGGACGGCATCCAGGGCGACCAGGTTCGCCGGCTTGTCGTCAACGGCCAGCACATTGATCTTTTTCTGCGGCGTGTTTGAGTCCATGATCGGTCCGTGAGTCCAGACGCTTCACTTGCCGTGCCGCAGCTCCGCATTGCCCCGTGCATTCCGCCTTTCTGGGCACGGAGCGGACATGCGCAAACGCTGCTCGGCCATCTTCTGCCGTCCAGGCCGTTCGCCGAGCCGGGCAGCCGTTTCGAGCTTGCGCTGCCGGACGGCGATCGCATGGTCGGGTCCATCCATCCGGGCCAGTCGGACTGGGTCGTCTACCTGTTCCACGGGCTTTCGGGCACCTCCGACTCGGACTACATCCACAGGACGACACGCGTGGCGCGGGAGCTCGGGCACACGGTGATCCGCGCGAATCACCGCGGGTGCGGGGAAGGGGCGGGGCTCGCCAGGCTCCCTTATCATTCCGGCCGCGCCGAGGACCTCTCGGCGGTGATCGACCTCGGGCGCGCGAGCTTTCCGCGGCACAGGCACCTTGCCCTGGGTTTCTCGCTGAGCGGGAACGCGCTGCTCCTGCTCCTTTCGGGGCGAAAGGGAACGACGCTTCCTGACGCCGCCGTGAGCGTGAACGCGCCCATTCACCTCGAGCGGGCCGCCCGCCTGCTCAAGCTCGGTCTGAACCGGATCTACGACCTGCGTTTCGTGCGCGAGTGCTCGCGCGATATCCCGCTTCGCGACCCCGAGGGCGCGAGGAAGTACCGGATTCCCTGGGGCGCGAGCCTCCACGATTTCGACTCGATCTACACGGCTCCGGCCGCGGGCTTCCGAAGCCGCGAGCACTATTACGAGAGCTGCTCCACCTACCGCGTGCTCGAGGAGATCCGCGTGCCGACGCTGCTCCTGACTTCCGAGGACGATCCCTTCGTCGATGTCCGCGACTACCTCGAGGCGAAGCTTTCGCCGGCGATCCGCTTGCACGTCGAGAAGTTCGGCGGCCATATGGGTTACCTCACGGCCCGACGAACTCCCCTCGGAACGCGCCGCTGGCTGGACTACGCGCTTCGCGAGGCGATGTCGGCGTTCGCGGAGCGGGCCGGGCGCTGAGCGCGGCTGGCCCGCCGTTCCCGATGTGTCTCGGAATACCGGTTCCCCGGGGACACATTCCGGAGCTAAACATCATCGATATACAATGAGGGTGTGCGGTACGTATCCGGTGAACGTGCGCCCCCGTCGAGGGGTGCCCGCGGAAAATATATATTTCTTTTCCTGCTGGCGTATCTTGCAGCGGGCTGCGAGCTGAGGCTCGCGCGCGGTCCAGGCGCGCAGGAGGCGCGGCCCGCGGCGCCGAACACCATGAGCCTCTCCCGCGTGGATTCGTCCGTCGAGGGCGGGACCGCCGCCCCGCTCACCAGTTCTTCTTTCATGCTCAAGCGCACGCGTTTCGGGGGAACCTACCGCAGGACGCAGTCGTCGAGCGCGAGCTTCATCATGACCGGGGGAGTGCGAAATGGGCTTTGAGTTCGGGAGGTGCCTTGCGCTCGCGATCTCGCTGCTTCTCGCGGTTCCTTCCGCGCGGGCCGGGGACGTTCCCGAGCAGATCCATTTCAGCGGCACGCTCGCCAACTCATCGGGCCAGCCGTTGAGCGGCACCTATCGCATGCGCTTCGGCCTCTACACGGCGGCCACCCGCATCTGGCACGCCGAGTACGCCAGCGTGTCGGTCACCGACGGGGAGTTCACCGTGATGCTCGGAGCTTCGTCTCAGGGCGGACAGGCGCTTCACCCCGTGACCCAGGCCGCGCTTCCGGCCACCGCGCTTCCCATCCAATCCGCGCTTCTTTCCGGGATGGACTCGACCGTCGCCGTGCGGATCGAAGTCGAAGTCCATAACGGAGCGAGCTTCGAGCTGCTGGGCAGCGCGTTCGATGCGGGAGCCGCGCTCTTCGCGCTCAAGGCCGACAGCGTCGGGGGCTATCCCGCGTCGCGCCTGGCGAAGACCAACGCCGGCGGACAGGTCGTTTCCCAGGATGGCACGGCGGTGATCGATACGGACGGCACATGGATCGGCTCGAGCTCGGGGCTCGTGGGCCCGACGGGTCCCGCGGGACCGACGGGACTGACCGGCGCGACAGGCGCCACCGGCGGCGTCGGGCCTACCGGGCCGACGGGCGCGAGCGGAAGCGCGGGCGCGACAGGACCGACCGGCGCGACCGGGCCGACTGGCACGGGAAGCACGGGTCCCACCGGCGCGACCGGGCCTTCGGGCTCGAACGGCGCGACGGGAAGCGCGGGTCCGACGGGCGCCACCGGAGCCACGGGCGCGACCGGCCCCGCGGGCGGGGGCGGTTCCTGGCAGGTGAACGGCTCGGACACCTACGTCGCGAGCGGCAAGGTGGGCGTCGGCATGTCGGCTCCGGCCGCGAAGCTCGACGTCGACGGAGGGATCAAGGTCGCCGCGGATACCGATGCCTGCGATGCCTCGAAGGAAGGCACGTTCCGCTACAACAGCGTTTCGCATCGTCCCGAGGTCTGCATCGACTCGGGCTGGGCCGCGCTCGCGACGGCGACGACTTCGCAGAGCCAGACCACCAACGCGTTCAGCTTCACGGCCGTGACCGGAGCCTCGCTGAACCAGATGGTCTACAGCAACACTCAGACCATCACCGGATTCACGGGCACCCTGGTGGCCTCCGTGACCGGCGCGGGCAACCCCCGCGTGAGCGTGAACGGCGGCGAATGGGTGACCTCCGCCCTGGTCAGCCCCAACGACATCGTGCGCCTGCGCCTGAGCGCTTCGGGCACCATCAACACCCTGCACTCGGCGACGCTCACGATCGGGTCGACGAGCGCGACCTGGAACGTGACGACCGCCGTGGCGGGCACGCTGATGTTCATGACGAACTCGACCTATACCGCCCAGTCCCTCAACGGGCTCATGGGTGCCGACCAGATCTGCATGACCGAGGCCGCGGCGTCGGGGTACGCCGGTACCTGGAAGGCGCTGCTTTCGAGCGAGGCCACTTCGGCGGCGTCCAGGATCGCCTTCAGCTATCCGGTCGCAAACGCCTGCGACAGCACGATCATCGAGAACTCGGACTTCTGGGGAAGCGCGCACGAGAACCAGGTGAAGAACCGCGGCTGCGGAACGAACGCGAACACGATCATGGGAATCGCGACCCTGGGGGGCATCCGCACCGGATACACCTGCGGGTCGTGGACGGGCGGAGGCGCCGACTTCAGCTACTCGTACGGTTGGTCCATCCAGAACGCGAACGCCGGCTGGATCGAGTTCGGCATCTCCACCAACTGCCAGAGCGTCGGCAACCTGTACTGCGTGCAGCAGAGCGGCTCGTTCTTGGGCGTGCTGCCCGACGCCTTCTCGTTCACGCCGACGGCAGGCGCTGCCTACGGCTCCACCATCACGAGCAACACCGTGACGGTGACGAACTTCACGGGCCCGCTCTATGCCGAAGTCGCGGCCGCGGCCATCCCGGGAGGCAACGCGAAGATGAGCGTCAACGGCGGCGCGTGGGTCACCTCCGCGGACGTCAATCCCGGAGATACGATCCAGCTCCAGGCGAATCTCGTGGGCGCTCTCTCGACGAATTTCAACGTGACCCTGATGGTCGGCACGAGAAGAGGCGACTGGTCGATCGGGGTGACGCCGGGCTCCGCCGTGTTCATGACCAACGGCACCTACGCGGCCACGACCATCGCGAGCCTCGCTAACGCCGACGCCATCTGCAATACCGAGGCGGGAAGCGCGGGATTCACCGGCACCTGGAAGGCGCTCCTCTCGTCCGAGACCGTCAACGCGCGTGACCGCGTGACGATCACCTACCCGATCGTGCAGGCGTGCGACGGGGCGGTGGCCGAGAAGACGTCGTTGTGGGGCAGCAACCACGAGTACATGATCAAGACCGCCTCGTGCGCTTACGTCAATGCCACGACCTGGTCGGGAACGAACGCGGACGGAACGCTCCGCGCCGGGTTCACCTGCACCTCCTGGACGAGCAGCTCGGGCACCGGGGCCACGGGCTGGTCGATCCAGTACGACGGCGGGTGGACTGCCTTCACCAACTCGGGCTGCGGCGGAAACTACCGCCTCTACTGCCTGAGGGAGTGATCCGGCTCAGTCGCCGCGCGCGACGCCGTCCGGGAAGTCCGGGTACGGCGCCGAGACGTGGATGTGGTTCTCGTGGTCCGCGTTGTAGCGGTGGTCGAGCGCCACCACTTCGAAGCTCTCGGAAAGGCAGTCCACGAGAGGGTTCCAGAAGCGCGTGAGCCATCCCGTTTCAGCGAAGGCGTGGTCGCGGAAGTAATCGAGAGCCTCGCGCTCCTCGCCGCCGGCGATTCGGACCGCGAAGATGTCGATCGCGCGCCCGTACGCGTGGAGGCTCAGCGAACGGCTGCGTGGATGGGAGTACTCGGCGTGGGCGTCGAAAGCGAGAAGGCCGAATTGGGCCGCGAGCAGCAGGAGAGTCGAGTCGATGAAGCGCATGAGGAACCTCCCAGGGGGCCAGGGAAAAGAGGCTCGGAGCGCTTCAGCAAGCGGGGTGCCGCCCGGAAACGCTGAAAAACCCCGCGATTCAGCGGTGTCAGAGCGAACTATCGCGGGTTCATGTAAGAAATACCGTGGAAACCCGACAGGGGGCCGCGTTTCGTGGGTTTTTCCTTAGCGATTCAATCCATCATTTGAGGCTCGGAGCGCGTCTTTTTCTTGCTGCGCTTTGCGTCATTGGCGTAGCCGGAGAGTTCATCTTTGGATTTTCTCGATCTTTTTGAGCTGGGGGAAGCGAATGGAAGACCGGAAATACCTGAATTTCATCAACGGCGAGTGGGCACCGGGATCGAGCGACGAGTGGGACGCGAGCCGCAATCCCGCGAAGCCGTCGGAGATCCTGGGCAAGACGACCCGGAGCACTCAGGCGGATGTCGCGCGTGCGATCGAGGCCGCCCAGAAGGCGCAGCCCGCCTGGGCGCGCATGCCGCGCCCGAAGCGCGGCGCCTTCCTGGATGCCGTCGCGAGGGCGCTCAAGCCGCGCGTCGACGAGATCGCGCGCACGCTGACGCGCGAAGAGGGAAAGAACTTCAACGAGGCCAAGGGCGAAGTGCTCAAGGCGATCAACGTGCTCGAGTTCACCGCCTCCGAAGGCCGCAGGCCGACGGGTGAGGTGATCCCTTCGGAGATGCCGAACACGCTCATCTACACGACGCGCGCTCCGCACGGCGTCGTCGGCATCATCACGCCATGGAATTTCCCGATCTGCATCCCGGCCTGGAAGCTCGGTCCGGCGCTGCTCGAAGGCAACACCGTGATCTTCAAGCCCGCGAGCCTCACGCCGGGAACGGCGACGCTGCTCGTGAAGGCGTTCGAGGAGGCCGGGCTCCCGAAAGGCGTCCTCAACCTCGTCCACGGGAGCGGCTCGACCATCGGCAACGCGATGGTGCAGGACAAGCGCATCGCCGCGATCTCCTTCACCGGCTCGAATTCGGTGGGCACCGAGATCCACGCGCAGGCCGCGCGGAGGCTTGCGCGTACGCAGCTCGAGATGGGCGGCAAGAACGCGATCATCGTCTGCGCGGACGCCGATCTCGACCAGGCGGTCGAGGCGACGGCGATGGGGGCATTCGGATCGACGGGTCAGCGCTGCACGGCCACGTCCCGCGTGGTCATCGAGCGCGCGGTCTACGACAAGTTCGTCGAGAAGCTGCTGGCTCGCGCGCGGAAGATCAAGGTCGGCGACGGCCTCGAGGACCCCACGGCCATGGGGCCGGTCGTCGACAGGAACCAGTTCAAGTCCGTCCTCGACATGATCGATGTCGGCAAGAAGGAGGGGGCGAAGCTCCTCCTGGGCGGCGAGAGGCTCGGCGCCGAATCGCCGGACGCCGGCTACTTCATCACGCCGACGGTGTTCGGCGAGGTGAAGCCCTCGATGCGCATCGCGCGCGAGGAGATCTTCGGTCCCGTGCTTTCAGTCATTCCCGTGGAGAGCTTCGAGCAGGCGCTCCACGTCACCAATGAAGTGGACTACGGTTTGTCCTCTTCGATCTACACCCAAAACGTCGCGCGCGTGATGCATTACGCCGACCAAGTCGAAACCGGAATCCTGCACGTGAACTCGCCGACCGTCGGTGGCGAAGCTCAGGCGCCCTTCGGCGGCATGAAGGCCACCGGCCTGGGCGGCCGCGAGATGGGCTCCACGGGGCCCGAGTTCTTCTGCGAGATCAAGACGATCTACATCGACTACAACTCGACCGTCCGTCAGGGAAATCTGTATTAATCGGCCGGCCCGCCGGCTCTTATCAAGGAGATCATCATGGCATCCCGTATCGTCAAAGCTGGCGTGATCCAGCTCGCCAACTGCATTGATACAAAGGAGTCCTGCGAGAAGATCAGCAAGGCGATGATCGAAGCGCACATCCCGTACATCGAGCAGGCCGCCAAAGAAGGCGTGAAGATCCTCTGCTTCCAGGAGATCTTTAACGGACCGTACTTCTGCCCGTCGCAGGACGTGAAGTGGTACGGCATGGCCGAGGAGATCCCGAACGGCCCGACCACTAAGAGGATGCAGGAGCTCGCGAAGAAGCACCAGATGGTCATCATCGTACCGATTTACGAGAAGGAGATGTCGGGCGTGTACTACAACACCGCCGCCGTCATCGACGCCGACGGCACCTATCTCGGCAAGTACCGCAAGAACCACATCCCTCAGGTGGCCGGGTTCTGGGAGAAGTTCTTCTTCAAGCCGGGCAACATGGGCTATCCCGTGTTCCAGACCCGCTACGCGAAGGTCGGCGTGTACATCTGCTACGACCGCCACTTCCCGGAAGGCGCGCGCGCACTCGGCCTGAACGGCGCCGAGATCGTCTTCAACCCCTCGGCCACGGTCGCCGGCCTCTCGCAGTACCTCTGGGAGCTCGAGCAGCCCGCGCACGCGGCGGCGAACGGCTATTTCATCGCGGCCATCAACCGCGTGGGCCGCGAGCAGCCCTGGAACATCGGTGAGTTCTACGGATCGAGCTACTTCGCCAACCCGCGCGGCAAGATCATCGCGCAGGGGTCGCCGAACGAGAACCAGCTCGTCACCGCCGAGCTCGACTTGTCGATGATCGACGAGGTCCGCAACCTCTGGCAGTTCTACCGCGACCGTCGCCCCGAGAGCTACGGCGACCTGACCCGGGCATGAGCCGTACCCAATGATAGGAAACCGACGATGAATCGACAGGATATTTCCGGGACCGGGATTTCAACGGACGAGATCATGCGCGTCCGGAAGCAGAACATGCTTCCGTCCGTGAACCATTACTACAAGAAGCCTCTGCGCATCGCGAAGGCCTCGATGCAGTGGGTGTGGGACGACGAAGGAAAGAAGTACCTCGATTCGTTCGGCGGGATCGTGACGATCAGCGCGGGACACAACCACCCGCGCATCAAGCAGCGGATGAAGGACTGGCTCGACCAGGACCGGCCGCAGCACACGACCGTGTTCTACCTCTCGGAGCCCGTCGTGGAGCTGGCGTCCCGGCTGACGGGGATGACGCCGGACGGGCTGAAGCGCGCGTTCTTCACCAACAGCGGCAGCGAGGCCAACGAGCTCGCCATCCTGCTCGCGCGCCAGTATACGAAACGCTACGAGATCATCGCGCTCAAGCACGCCTATCACGGCGGCACCACGGGGGCGATTTCCCTGGTGGCGCAGCACACCTGGAAGTGGGGCGGCCCGGGCCTGCCGGGAATCTCGCACGCGGCCCAGCCCAACTGCTATCGCTGCCCGTGGGGCGCGAAGCCCGAAAGCTGCGGGCTCGAGTGCGCCAACGACGTCGAGGAGACGATCAAGACCACGACCTCGGGCGAGATCGCGGGCATGATCGTCGAGCCCATCCAGGGCGTCGGCGGTTTCGTCATGCCTCCGAAGGAGTATTTCCCGCGCGTCCAGGAGATCGTCCGCAAGTACGGCGGGATTTACATCTCGGACGAGGTGCAGACCGGCGTGGGCCGGACGGGAAGCCACTGGTTCGGCGTCCTTCATAACGGGATCGTCCCGGACATGATGACCATGGCCAAGGGCTTCGGCAACGGCGCCACCATCGGCGGCCTGGTCACGCGCGACGAGATCGCCGAGAGCATGCGCGGGAAGATCCACTTCAACACGTACGCGGGCAACCCCTGGGCGACGATGCAGGCCGCGGAGACGCTCTCCATCCTCGAGCAGGAGGACGTCCGCACGAAGGCCGCGAGTCTCGGCGAGATCATGATGGGCGAGCTCAGGGAGTTCCAGAAGGCCTCGAAGCTCGTCGGCGACGTCCGCGGGCGCGGGCTGCTGATCGGGATCGAGCTCGTGAAGGACAAGAAGACCAAGGCGTACGCGACCGAGGAGACGCTCGAGGTGATGGAGGAGGCCCGCAGCCGCGGCCTGCTGATCGGCAAGGGCGGGCTCTACGGGAACGTCATCCGGCTCACGCCTCCGATGTGCATCACGGCGGACGACGCGAAAGAGATCATCCGGATTTTCAAAGAGTCGGTTTTGGCGACTGAAAAGAAGATGGGGTACTGAAGCATGAAGACCAATCAAGGCTATAAGTGGATTCGCAACGGCCGCATCGTCACCGCGACGGAAGACTTCGTCGGCGACATCCTGGTCAACGGCACGCAGATCGTGGCCGTGGGCCGCGACCTCCAGGCCCTAGGCCTTGCGGGCAAGGGCGCGGGCGCCATGGGCGCGGTCGAGGAGATCGACGCTTCGGGCCTGATGGTCCTTCCAGGCGGCGTCGACGCGCACACGCATCTCGATCTGCCGTTCATGGGAACTTCCTCGAGCGACGACTTCGAGACGGGTACCATCGCCGCGATGGCCGGCGGGACGACCTCGATCATCGACTTCGCGATCCAGTCGCAGGGCCACTCCCTGAACGAGGCCCTGAACCAGTGGCACGAGAAGGCGCAGGGTAAGGCCGTCATCGACTACGCCTTCCACATGGCGGTCACGGACCTCAACGACAAGACGCAGGCCGAGATCCCCGCGATCATCGAGCACGGCGTGACCTCGTTCAAGACGTTCATGGCCTATAAGGGAGCCTTGATGGTCGACGACGGCCAGCTCTTCCGCCTGATGACCCAGGTGAAGGAGCTCGGCGGCATCGTCACCCTTCACTGCGAGAACGCCGAGCTGATCGACACGCTCGTGAAGAGGTTCCAGAAGGAAGGGAAGAAGGACCCGGTCTGGCACGAGCGCGCGCACACGGCGATCGGGGAGGGCGAGGCCACCCATCGCGCGATCGCGCTTTCGCGCGTTGCCGGGCACCCGGTTTACGTCGTTCACCTGACCTGCGACGAGGCTCTCCATCACGTGAAGGACAGCGTCGGCCGGCACCGGCACCCGGTTTTCGCCGAGACGTGCCCGCAGTACCTGCTCTTCGACCGCGAGGTCTACGAGCGCCCGGGCTTCGAGGGCGCGAAGTGGATCATGTCGCCTCCGATCCGCACGACGCGGGACCAGGAGGCCCTGTGGGCGGGCCTTCGCGACGGTTTCATCCAGACCATCGCGACCGACCACTGCCCGTTCAACTTCCACGGCCAGAAGGACATGGGGAAGAACGACTTCGCGAAGATCCCGAACGGGGCTCCCGGCATCGAGAACCGTTTCAACCTCATGTACACCTACGGCGTGCTCCAGAACCGGATCTCGCTCAACCGCTTCGTTCAGATCATGAGCACGAACCCCGCGCGGATCTTCGGCATGACGAACAAGGGCAATATCGCGCCCGGCAAGGACGCGGATCTCGTCCTGTTCGACCCGAACCGCGAAAGCACGATCTCGGTGAAGACCTCCAAGCATCGATGTGACTACTCCTCGTTCGAAGGATTCAAGACGAAGGGCGAGCCGGTCAGCGTCCTCGTGAACGGCGGCTGGGCGCTCAAGGACGGCAAGGTGACCGTGACCAAGGGCTCGGGCCGCTTCGTGAAGCGCGCGAAGTTCGGAGGGGTTCAGGAATGGGTGCGGTAACCCCCGCTGCGGCGGCGTCAAGCTGGCGCGACAAGCTGGGGACGGGCCGGGCGGAGAGCGCCTTCAGCGACTTCAAGCCCGCCTTGAAGGAGCACGAGGCCATCGCGGAGGCGAGCCGTTGCATCAACTGCTACGACGCCCCCTGCATCCGCGCGTGCCCGACCTCGATCAACATCCCGCAGTTCATCTCGCGGATCGCCTCGGGGAACGTGGCCGGCTCCGCCCGCACGATCCTCGAGTCCAACATCATGGGCCTTTCGTGCGCGCAGTCCTGCCCGACGGAGGTGCTTTGCGAGGGCGCCTGCGTCTACAACAACCTCGACAAGAAGCCGATCTCGATCGGCAAGCTCCAGCGGTACGCCACCGAGTACGCCTACGACCGCGACCTCAAGTTCTTCGAGCCGGGCAAGCCCACCGGGAAGAAGGTGGCGCTGGTCGGCGCGGGGCCGGCGTCGCTCGCCGCGGCCCACGAGCTGCGCCTGCACGGGCATGAGGCCGTGATCTTCGACAAGGGCCAGCTGCCGGGCGGCCTGAACACCCACGGCATCGCTCCTTACAAGATGAAGGCCGAGACGAGCCTCCGCGAGATCGAGCGGATCGCCGCGATGGGCGTGAAGTTCGAGTTCGGCCGCGAGCTGGGCCGCGACCTGGACCTTGCCCGCCTCGCGAAGGACTACGATGCCGTGTTCCTCGGGCTCGGGCTCGGGCCGGACAGCTGGCTCGATATGCCGGGCTCCGACCTGCCCCAGGTACAGGGCGCGGTGGACTTCATCGCGCGAATGAAGACCGGAACACCAGGGGAGATCGCGCGTGAGGGGCGCCCTAAGACCGCGCTGGTCGTCGGCGGCGGAAACACGGCGCTCGACGCCTGCCGCGAGCTCAAGGGCCTGGGCTTCGAGCGCGTCGTGGTCAGCTACCGCCGCGGCGAGGACGATATGTCGGGCTACAAGCACGAGACGAAGTGGGCGAAGCAGGAAGGCGTCGAGTTCTGGTTCAACACGCTTCCCGTGAAGCTCGAGGCCGATGGCGCGGCCGGACAGGTTCTCGCCGAGCTGCGGAAGACGCGCGTCGGCAAGGACGGCAAGGTCGGGATCGACGCTGAGGCGAAGCCCCTGGCTTTGCACGTGGATCTCGTGTTGCTCGCTACCGGCCAGTCCAAGCTCGACAAGCTCCTTTCCGGGGTGAGCGGGCTGTCCTTCGAGAAGGGCAGGCTCAAGGCCGATCCGGCGACCGGCAGGACCGGAAATCCCAGGATCTACGCCGGCGGGGACCTCGTGAACGGCGGAATGGAAGTGGTGAACGCGGTCGCCGAAGGCAAGCGCGCCGCGCGCGCGATGGCGGAGGTATTGAGCCGTGGCTGATCTGACGACGACATTCGCGGGCATCCGCTCGCCCAATCCCTTCTGGCTCGCATCGGCGCCGCCCACGAACACGGGCGGGCAGGTGATGCGCGCGTTCGACGCGGGCTGGGGCGGGGCGGTCTGGAAGACGCTCGGCAAGCCGATCGAGAACGTGACCTCGCGCTTCGGCGGCCTGGATTACGCGGGCCGCAAGGTGATGGGATTCAACAACATCGAGCTGATCACCGATCGTCCGCTGGACGTGAACCTCCGCGAGATGGCCGAGGTGAAGAAGCGCTACCCGAAGCATTCGCTCATCGCCTCGCTCATGGTCGAGACGCGCGAAGAGTGGAAGGAGATCATCAAGAAGGTCGAGGATGTCGGCTCCGACGGCATCGAGCTCAACTTCGGCTGCCCGCACGGGATGTGCGAGCGCGGGATGGGCTCGGCGGTCGGGCAGGAGCCCAAGGTGCTCGAGCAGATCACGAGCTGGGTGAAGGAGTTCGCCACCGTACCGGTGATCGTCAAGCTCACGCCGAACATCACCGACGTGACGGTTCCCGCGGCGGCGGCCCGGCGCGCGGGCGCCGACGCCGTCTCGCTCATCAACACGATCAAGAGCATCATCGCGGTCGACATCGACGACTTCGTGCCGCTTCCCAAGGTCGACGGCAAGGCCACGAACGGCGGTTACTGCGGCCCCGCGGTCAAGCCGATCGCGATGCACATGGTGGGCTCGATCGCGCGCAAGCACGGCCAGGCGCTTCCCATCTCGGGGATCGGCGGCATTTCCACGTGGCGCGACGCCGTCGAGTTCATGGCTCTCGGCGCGGGCAACGTGCAGGTGTGCACCGCGGTCATGCACTACGGCTATCGCATCGTCGAGGACATGATCCAGGGCATGTCCGACTACATGGATGCCAAGGGCTTCCGATCGACCGAGCAGTTCATCGGTCGCGCGGTGCCGAACTACACGGACTGGGAGTCGCTCAACCGCAAGCATTCGCTCGTGGCGCGCATCAACGAGGCGACCTGCATCGGCTGCAACCTTTGCGTCGTCGCGTGCGACGACGGCGGCCACCAGTGCATCAAGGTCAATCCCGAGTTCCGGGCGGACGGCCATACGCGCCGCGCTCCGATCGTCGACGAGCACGAGTGCGTGGGGTGCAACCTGTGCGCGATCGTCTGCCCGTCGCCGGGAACGATCGCGATGGAGGCGGTGCCTTACCGGCCGGCCGCGCATTCGGCGACGGCGATCGCGATGGGGCTCGAATAACGGTATCGGTATCGGTATCGGTATCGGTATCGGTATCGGTATCGGTATCGGTGCGGTATCGGTGCGGTTTCTGTGGCGGTTTACGTCACGTTACCGATACGGTTTTGGTTACGGATGCCGTTTTCGTTTCCGTTACTGATCCTTTGGAGCAAAGAATGAGTCAGTCGAAATTCACCAATGAAGACCTTGCCGCCGTTCCCGCTTCCGCTCGGACCTGGGGGGTTTGGAACTTCGCGGCGCTCTGGATCTCGATGAGCCTGTGCATCCCGACCTACATGCTCGCCTCGTCGCTGATCGGCGGCGGGATGAACTGGTCGCAGGCGATCTTCACGATCTTCCTCGGCAACGCGATCGTGCTCGTGCCGATGGTCCTGAACGGGCATGCCGGCACCAAGTATGGGATTCCGTTTCCGGTGTTCACGCGCGCCTCTTTCGGGATGCGCGGCGCGAACATCCCGGCAGTGCTCCGCGCGATCGTCGCGTGCGGCTGGTTCGGCATCCAGACCTGGATCGGCGGCTTCGCGATCTTCCAGATGGTGAAAATCTGGATTCCCGGCTTCGCGACCCTGCCCGCGATCTTCCCGGCTTCATGGGGGCTCGAAACGGGGCCCGCGATCACCTTCGTGCTCTTCTGGGCGCTGAACATGCTGATCGTGTATTGGGGCGTGGAGAGCATCCGGAAGCTTCTCGTGTTCAAGGCGATCTTTCTTCCGATCGCGGCGCTCGCTCTTCTCGCTTGGGCGATCTGGGCGGGCAATGGCCTGGGGCCGATCCTGGCTCAGCCTTCGAAGTTCCAGAGCTCGGGTGAGTTCTGGGCGTACTTCTTCCCGGCTCTGACCGGCATGGTGGGCTATTGGGCGACGCTTTCGCTGAACATCCCGGATTTCACGCGCTATGCGCGCTCGCAGCGAGCGCAGGTGCTGGGGCAGGCGATCGGGCTTCCGCCGGCCATGACGCTCTTCGCGTTCGTGGGAGTGGTCGTGACGAGCGCGACGGCCATCATCTTCGGCGAGATGATCTGGGATCCGGTGGTGCTGGGGGGCAAGTTCGAGTCGCCGTGGCTGGTGAGCTTCGCGATGATCGCGGTCGCGGTGTCGACGCTCGCGACGAACATCGCGGCCAATATCGTGAGCCCGGCCAACGACTTCTCGAACCTCGCGCCGCACAAGATCGACTTCCGCATCGGCGGCTACATTACGGGCGTGATCGGCCTGGTGATCTTCCCGTGGAAGCTGATCGCCGATCCGAACGGGTACATCTTCACGTGGTTGATCGCCTATTCCAGCCTCTTGGGTCCGATCGGCGGGATCATGATCGTCGACTACTATCTGATTCGAAGGCAGGAGCTCGCGGTCGATGAGCTTTATCGGGCGAATGGCCGTTACTGGTTCACGAATGGCTTCAATCCGCGCGCGATCGCCGCGTTGGCCGCGGGTGTGCTGCCGAACGTGCCGGGCTTCCTGACGACGACGGGAGTGTTGTCTTCGGAAACCGTCTGGCCGTGGGTGAGCGGGCTCTATCATTACGCCTGGTTCGTGGGCTTTGCCGTTTCGGGCGCCGTGTATTACGTGATTTCGGCACGGACGGAGAGCGTTCCGGCGCGGCTGCAGCCGACTCCGCTGTAGAGGAGCCGTTGGCTCCGCTGGCGGATTGGTTTCGCCTTCGGGGCTTGGGTGGCGGTTGAAGGGTGTGAGCTTCTGCGCTGACGCTCGTCTCTGTCCGATTGGAAGGGATCGGTGGGGTTGTCCCGCGCCGCCTTGCGGCCTCTCGGCCCGGCCTTGGATGGGAATGAGACGGATTTGAAGCTTTGGAAGAGAAAGAAGATCTTCTTTCCTCTCCACAAAGTCATCTCTTCTTCCCGAAGCTGTACTCGGCCTTGCCGATGGTACCGCCCCTTGAGGGGCGGGCGCGCGCCGGAAGCGCGCGAATCGGCAAGGGGCAACCTCACCCGATGGCTTGCCATCGGGCGAGGTTGGGCGGCGGGGCAGAAGCTCGAGCTCGTCAGTCTCCACAAACAAAGGACGTGACCTCGGCTAGCTCCGCCAGCGGAGCTGAGGGCTTGGATCACGGAGCTGGGGCTTGCGTTGCTCCACCAGCGGAGCTGGGCTTGCGTTGCTCCGCCAGCGGAGCTGATGGGCTTAGATCACGGAGCTGAAATGCCTAGATCACGGAACTGAATTGCCTAGATCACGGAACTGAAATGCCTAGATCACGGAGCTGCGATGGCTGAGCTTCGGATCTGCGATGACTGAGCTTCGGATCTGCGATGACTGAGCTTCGGAGCTGCGATGACTGAGCTTCGGGGCTGCGATGACTGAGCTTCGGGGCTGCGATGACTGAGCTTCGAAAACTTTTTCAT
>CAYZKI010000028.1:14545-15743 GCA_964478745.1 uncultured Bacteriovoracaceae bacterium | reverse complement strand
GCCGAGCTCGATCGGGAGGCCGTGGCAGTCCCAGCCCGGCACGTAGAGCGCGTCGTAGCCCGCCATGTTCTTGTACTTCACGACCAGGTCCTTCAGCACCTTGTTCAGGGCGTGGCCGATGTGGATGTTGCCGTTCGCGTACGGAGGGCCGTCATGAAGCAGGAAACGCGGGCGCTTGGCGGCGCGGTTCCTCTCGATCATCCGGAAGTAGACCCGGTCCTTGAGCCAGCGCTCGACCTGCTCCGGTTCCCGCTGGGGCAGCGAGGCTCGCATCGGGAACTCGGTCTGAGGCAGGTTGAGAGTGGATTTGTAGTCTTTCGTAGCGCCGTCGCCGTTGCCTGTGTTGCTCACCAGCTGGATCCCCAAAGCATGATGCCGTTATTGAGTTTGTTCTGCAGGGACGAATCGCGCGATCCGATCTGCGCGTACTGCTCGGGCGTCCAGGCGACCAGCGAGATCGCCTTGCCGAGCGGATAGCCGCGGCCGATGCGCACGCACTCGTCCGGGTTGTCCGAGACGACGAAGATATCGTAATCGCTGTCGGAGCGCGCGCGGCCGTTCGAGCGGCTGCCGTAAAGGATGCCTTTGGTCGAGAGGGGCTCGAGCAGCTTCTTCAGCCCTTCGATGTCGCAGATCGCCGCGACCGTCTTGAGGATCGCCACCGTCGGGTTCTCGTCCTGGAGCTTCACCGCCCGGCGGTTGTCCAGGAAGTCGACCATGCCGAGCTCCTGGAGCTTCTCGAGCACTTCCATGATCCCGTCGGCGCCGCCCAGGCCGCGGATGCCCTTGAGCTTGGAGGAGATCACCCGGATCGAGAACGACGTCGTCGGTTCGGCCAGCAGCAGGCGGAGCACCTTCTGCTCCGGCGTATTGAAAAGGATCGAGTCCAGGGTCGGTGCGGGCTTCTTCACGCGTGCCATAGTTCTCCCAATTCCTTCGCCACTTTGCGGACAGCTTCCTCTTCCGCGCGCCCGAAGGCGTTCGGCGTATGGCTGTCGATGTCGATCTGTCCGAGGATTTTCCCGTCGCGGTCGCGAACGAGGACCACGAGCTCAGACTTGGTTTCGATGCTGCAGGCCAGGTAGTTGTCCGAACGCGAGACGTCCGGCACGTTCATATCCTCGTTCCGGGCGACCGCCGTGCCGCACACGCCGCGTCCGACGGGGATGCGCGTGTGATCGGTCTTGGCGCCCAGGTA
>CAYZKI010000028.1:6278-14535 GCA_964478745.1 uncultured Bacteriovoracaceae bacterium | reverse complement strand
GGTACGGGCCCAGCTCCAACATTTTACCTTTGAGGACGTAAATTCCAACCCAGTTGAACCGCGGGGAAAGCGACGCGACGTAGCGAACCGCTGAGCCGAGCGCGGCGCCCGGCTGGTACCAGACGGGCCCCTCGGGAGAGATGGCCGCGGGGACTTTCGCGCGCGCGGGGGCGCGGCTCTTCCCTCTGGCTGCCTTTGCGGTTTTCCGAGGCATTGCCCGGTCTTATCTCAAATTGACGCGGAGTTCACCTGCGAAGGGTCAGGAACGCAAGCGAAAGCGCCATGAGCGTAAGCCCCGCCCACTGCCCGAGATGCAGCGTCTCGCCGAAGAGCCACCAGCCGAACACGGCCGAGAGAGCCGCGTTGAGCAGACCCATCGTGCTGACGATCCCGGCGCGGGCATATCGATAAGCCTGCGTCATGAATACCTGCCCCACGGTGGCGAAAAGGCCGAGCGCGATAAGCTCAAGAAACTCTTGGGAACTTGGCTGGACGAAGTTCCTGACGGCGAACGGAAACGAGAAAGCGGTCGCCACCGCGGTCAGGTAGAAAACGATCGCCGCGTTCGAGACTTTCCTCTGGCTCGCCGCCCGCACCGCCACGTAGGCCAAGCCCGCGCAGCAGGCCCCGAAAAGCCCGATCAGGACCGGGACCCAGCCGATCGGCGCGTGCGGCTCGGCCGACGCGGGCTCGAGACGGCCCAAGAGCAAGTCGAGCCCGAGGAAGACGCCCGCGATCCAGACCAGGCTCCGGGCTCCGACCCTTTCTTTAAGAAGGATCCGCGAGAAGATCAGGACGAAGAGCGGCGAGGACCAGCTGAGCAGCATCGCCACGGGCAGCGGAAGGTGGCTGACCGAATAGAACAGGCAGGTGATGCCGAAGAAGCCCGCCACGCCCCGCCCGAAGAGAATCCAGCTCGGCTGGATGGCCCGGACGCCGTTTTCGCGCCAGAAGATCCAGCCGAGCACGAACAGGAGGTTGATGAGCGAGCGGAAGAAGACGAGCTCGAACTGGGGAATGGCGGGCGCGAGGCGCTTCACGAAGACCGCCATCGTGCAAAAGCCCAAAGCGCTGACAGCCATCGCCGCCAGCGCTTTGAAAGGTTCTTCGGCTAACTCTTGCGCGGGCTTCTTAGAGCCACCAGCAGTAGGCGTAGGCGTTTCCGTTCACGAACGCGTCGCCCCACATCGGGCGCAGGTCCACGTAGCCCCAGGTGCCCGGATAGATCACGGGAGTGAGGAAGTTCAGCCAGTGCGGGCCGATGTTCACGCTCACGGCGGCGACCTGTCCCTGGCAGGCGATCGGACGCGGGAGATTGTTCGCGACGCCCACCCGGATACCCCAGGCATTGCCCCAGATCTGGGCGCTCATCGTGAACATCGCGGGAGTAATCGGATAGATCGGCGCGATCGGCGCGATCGGAGCCACCGGGGCGTAGGGCCAAACATCCGCACGCGACGGGAGCGAGAAGAACAGGATCATCGCCGTAATGGACAGAACCACCGACACCGACCAAACGAAGGTACGAATCATAAGTGGCCCCGGAATTAGCCAAGTCGGGGGCCGGAATCAAGGCAAAAGATAAAATCGCTCAGTTACTTTTTGACTAGGATTTCGGGCTCTTCTTGCGCCCGAAGTCCTTCTGGAGCCAGCGCGTGCTCCGGTTCCGCGCTCGGGGCGGGATCCACAAGTTTTAGAAATCAAAAACGTTTTCGCGAAGACGCGCGCATCCGGCGTGCCGCGATGGCCTGGCATGTTCCGCGCATAAAGCAATCCCACTCACTGCGCGCGTGTCCGTTTGTGACCCTAAGGGAGTTTTGGTGATGAACCAGAAGGGTTCTTCGAATCTGAAAAAACGGGGATCGGTTTCCATCGGATTGGTACTTCCGGTTACGTTGATCGTCCTGACCGCCATCGCGCTTCTCATCCTGAATCAGGCCCGGGCCTGATCGAATTTTTTCCAGGCGAGTCATGGCGCCCCAATTGCAGCCCGCTCCCCTTCATGAAACGGGGCTACGCTCTTTCATTCGCGCTGGGGATCTTGGGAGTAACCGCAGTACTCACGCCGGGATGCGGAAAGCCCGCGGACTCCGACTCCGTCGGCTCGCGCGTCATCCCGGTGGAAGGACGCGCCTGGTTCCGGACGGAATGCCAGGACGGCGGCGTGGGCGACCCGTACCCCCGGCCCCTCGAGCTCTGGAAGTGCGACATCCCCATGGACCGCGTCTCGCTCGCGCAGGATCTGCCCGAGCTCACGATCCTGGGCGACTGCCACAAGAACACGATCACCGTGCGCCGCAACGGCAAGAGCGAGACCTGGGAGCTGATGCGGAACCTCGATTACTCGAGCGACTTCGACATCGACATCAACGACTTCCCGAACGCGGTGCTTCGCGAGGACGGGAGCGGCGGCGCGAACTGCACGGCGCGCCTGAGCCTGAACCTCTTCGGCAAGATGCGTTGCCAGCCCGGCGCTGACGCGCGCTACAAGGCCGACATCGACGTCGAGGCGATCTGGTGGGTGAACAAGAGCGTGGTCGCGTCTCCGACGCCGAGCCCCTCGCCCACCCCGAGCCCCCTTCCGACCCGGACGACCACTCCGCGGCCGAGCCCGTTCCCGAGCTTCTCGCCGATCCCGTGGCCGACGGTCCTCCCGACGCCGACTCCGACCGGAACGCGCGTGTCGGTCGCCAACGCTCCGGTGATCGGGCTCGAGCAGGCGCTGACTGGGCCGGGCTGCAACCTTCCGCCGCAGTGTTACTTCTACTCGTCGACCAGCATCAAGCAGTGCCGGTGATTGAGGGACGGAAGCGGCGCGGCTGAAACGGAATCCGTATCGGAATCGGTTGGGTTTCGGTGGCGGCGGCAGTTTACAGGGCTTCCTTCTTATCGAACAATGGCACGATGAGAAGAACCTTGAAGGCGACTTTCCTGGGTTTCGCAGTACTGGTGTGGGCCGTCGCTCCCGGCGGGGCCGCGGCCGAGAGCAAGAATGCGACGTCGACCAAGGCCGGAGCCAAAGCTCGGAAGCTGAAGGCGGAAGGCTGGGGCGCGGGCAACCTGCCTCGCCTGCAGAAACTCCTGGAAGAGCATGGACGGACGAGCCCCGCTTATACGCCGGCGAAGAAACCCGTGGCGGTTTTCGACTGGGACAACACGGTCATCAAGAATGACGTCGGGGACGCCACGTTGTTCTGGATGGCGAGTAACAACCTCATCCGGAAGCCGAAAGACTGGAGGCAGACGAGCGCCCATCTGACGGACGCGGCCGTCCAAGCTCTCACGAAGAGCTGCGCCGATCTGCCGGACCCCCTTCCCACGAAGACCAGCGCGGCGTGCGCCGACACGATTCTCTCCATCTACTCCGACGGCAAGCTGTCCGACGGAACGGCGGCGTGGAAGGGCACCCACGACCCGGACAAGCTCGAGCCCGCGTACGCGTGGGCGGTCCAGCTGATGTCCGGCCACACGCCCCGGCAGCTCACGAAGATCGCCGAGGATGCAATCCGCTTCAATCTGCGCAACCCCGTCGGCGCCAAGCAGAAAATCGGCAGCAAGGAGTACACGGCCTACGTCCGGATCTATCCGCAGATCCGGAACCTGATCGAGGCGCTTCACGAGAGCGGCTTCGACGTCTGGATCTCGTCCGCTTCCGCGCAGCCCATCGTCGAGCCGTTCGCGAAGAGAGTGGGCGTGGACGAACGCCACGTGATCGGGGTCCGTCCCGCGCTCGATGAGGAAGGCAGGATCACCCCTTCGTTCCAGGACTGCGTGGGCTCGGGCGTGAACTCCTCGTTCATCAACTACCGGCTCGGAAAGCGCTGCTGGATCAACAAGGTCGTGTTCGGGATGCAGGACGAGAAGCTGCTGGAGACCCCCAGCCCGATCGAGTTCGCCGCCGGCGATTCGGACACGGACATCTTCTTCCTCAGGGATGCCAGGGCCCTGAGGCTCGCCATCAACAGGAACAAGACCGAGCTCATGTGCCACGCGTTCGCGAACGCGGACGGCAAATGGATCGTGAACCCGATGTTCATCGAGCCGAGGGCGCAGAAAGCGTCGGCCTACGAGTGCGCGAAGTACGGCCTGCCTGACCAGGCGGAGCAGATCTCCACGGAAGCCGCCACCGCGGCCGCAAACCCAACCGATACCGATGCGGATCCCGCTTCGGGCGCGCCGAAACCGATGGGCCCCAAGATCGGCCCGCCCTAAACCGCCCGCACCGACTCGACCCCGCGCCGGCGCGTCTCCCACAGCGCCTGGAGCTCCGCCTCGTCGATCGTCTCTTTCGTGAGCAGTGTCTGCGCGCCGTCCTCGACCACCTTGCGGTAGCGCTGAAGGATCTCGAGAGCGGCGCTCATCGCGCGGTCCAATGTTTCGCGCACCTCGGCGTCGACCTGCTCGGCGGTCTGTTCGCTGAAGTTGTAGGTCTTCATCATGCCCGGCATCCCGCCGCCTGAAAGAAAAGGCGAGCTTTCGCGCTCGAGGATCGAAAGGCCGAGCTTGCGGCTCATGCCGTAGCGCGTGACCATGGCGCGCGCGATCTCGGTGGCCTTGTCGAGGTCGTCGGCGGCGCCGGTCGAGATCTCGGAGAAGAACATCTGCTCTGCCGCTCTTCCGCCCATGAGCACGGCCATCTTTCCCTCGAGCTCGCTGATGCTCAGTAGGTAGCGGTCCTCGGTCGGGCGCCGGATCGTGTAGCCGAGCGCGCCCACCCCGCGCGGGATGATGCTGACCTTGTGCACGGCCTCGCCTTGTCCTACCGCGAGCGCGACCACCGCGTGTCCCATCTCGTGGTGCGCGACCCTGCGCTTGTCCTGGAGGGTAAGCACGCGGCTCCTGCGCTCGACGCCCGCGATGAGGCGCTCGATCGCCTCGTTGATGTCCTTGGCCTCGACGAGCTCCGCGCGCCTTCGCGTCGCGATCAGCGCGGCCTCATTCACGAGATTCGCCAGGTCGGCTCCCGAGAACCCCGCGGTGAGCGAGGCGATCGCCGCGATGTCCACGCCTCCGGGGGTGCCCGGGGGCGCGGTCTTGATCTTCTTCATATGGATGCTCAGGATCTTCTCGCGCCCGGGGCGGTCGGGCTTGTCGATGACCACCGTGCGGTCGAACCGGCCGGCGCGCAGGAGCGCGGGGTCGAGGACCTCGGGCCGGTTCGTCGCGCCGAGGAGCACGATCCCCGACGAGGGATCGAAGCCGTCGAGCTCGGCCAGGAGCTGGTTGAGCGTCTGCTCCTTCTCGTCGTTCGAGGAGCCGGTGATCGCGTTCAGGCCGCGCGCCTTTCCGAGAGCGTCGAGCCCGCCGATGAAGAGGATGCACGGCGCCTGCGCGCGGGCCTGCTGGAAGAGATCGCGCACGCGCGCCGCGCCCAGGCCGACGAAAAGCTCGACGAACTCCGAGCCGTTGATGGAGAAGAACGGGACGCCCGCCTCGCCGGCGACGGCGCGCGCGAGAAGCGTCTTGCCCGTACCGGGCGGGCCGACCAGAAGCACGCCCTTGGGCATCCTGCCGCCGAGCTTCGTGTAGCGCACCGGGTCCTTGAGGAAGTTCACGATCTCGCGAAGCTCCTCCTTGCCTTCGTCGACTCCGGCGACGTCGTCGAAGCGGATCTTGAGGTCCTTCTCGACGTAGATTCGCGCCTTCGACTTGCCGAGCGAAAGGAAGCCCCCTCCCCCGCCCGCTTTCTGGCTGAAGCGGTTCATGACCCAGAGCCACACGGCCGCCAGCACGAGCGCGGGGATGACCCATCCCATCAAGTCGCGGAAGAACGTGCTTTCATGGACGCCCGAGAACTTCACGCCCGCCTTCTCGAGGCGCTTCGGAAGATCCGGGTCGTCGATCTTGATGGTCGAGAAGCCTTGCGTCGTCTTCTGCCCGGCGGCCCGCTGCGCGCGGTTCTCGCCGGTGGCGTCGCCGCTCGTCGGCGGAGGTGGCGTGCCTTTGAACTGGCCGACGATCCGCTCGGTTCCGATCGCGACTTCCGCCACGCGTCCCTTGTCGACGTACTCGACGAACTCGCTGTACGGGATGGCTCGTAGATTCTGGTTCAGGCGGAAGAGATCGGAGATGAGGATCACGATCCAGAGGCCGAACAGGAAGTAGAAGATGTTGAATCGAGGGCGGGTGGGCTGCGGCGGGTTCGCGGGAGCTTTGTTGTCCTTCCTCTCCATCCGCTAGGGAGAGTGCAATCCCGCTGCCAAGTGACTCGCCGAATCGACCATTCCGCGGATACTGACCTGGCCCGCGTAATTGCCGAAGAGAAGCCGCCCCGGCTTCGAGCACCAGCCGGCGCGCGCGGCGTCCCAGGCGCGAGAAAGCTCGGGGCCGTAGATCGGAACCGCGCGCTGCCAGCGGTTCAGGAAGATTCCGAGAGGCCTGGACTGGATTCCCAGGAGGGCCTGCGCTTCGGTGGCCGCGAGCTCGCGCAAATCCTTATCCGAGTGATCAAGAAGCGCCGCGCCCGAGGTGCCGCCGAGCATGACGGTGAAGGAAGCGAATCGCTCGGAGTCCGTGACGCGGCCGCTGAAGGCGCTCGAGTTGAACAGGATGCCCAGGGAGGAGCGGTCCGACCCGCGCTCGGGCACGAGGACGCCGACTCCGCGCAAGCGCTTGGGAACCGCCTGCTTCGGGAAGAAGAGCGTCGCCGAGACCAGTGGCGCGTACGGCACCTCGCGAAGGGCCGCGGCGAGCGCCGGATCCTCCGGTTCGAGCAGGCGCGCGGCTTCGCCCGCCGGAACGCAAAGCATCAGGTTGTGGATGTAAGGCGGAAGCTCGTGGATGGGTGAGGCTTCGTGATATCGGCGGCCCAGGCGGCCGGCGACGCGATCGCGCAGCCGGTCGACGAGCTCCCCCATTCCCTTCGAGGGCGCCATCATCTTCGGCCGGGGCTGCTTCGTGTTCTTTCGACCGCGAAGCTTCTTCGAGAGCAGGAAGCTCAGGAGCGAATGCCCGCGCGGAACGGCGAGGGCCGGAAAAGCCGCGGGAACCAGGAGCTCGCGCGGGCGCGCGCCGTAGATGCCGCGGACGAAAGGCGTGAGCAGGTAATCGACGGCCGCGCGGCCCAGATGGCGCCTTCCCCAGTTCTCGAGATCCGACGCGGCCGGCGTGCCCGGCTTCGCCGCGAGCATGAAGTAAGCGCGGAGGAACGCCTTGATCGCCTCCCAGATCGTGAGCGGAAAACGGCGGAGCTGCCCTTCCCGGTAAACGTACCGCGCCGTCGACTCCGGCCGGACCGCCTGCAAGTCCACTCCGAGATCGCGGCAGAGCTGCAGGATCGGTTCGGTCGCGAGGAAGGAATGGGCCGCGGTCTCGACGTTCCCGAACTCGGTCTTGAGCGTGCGGATCAGGCCGCCGCCCCGGGGAGCGGCCTCGTAGAGAGTGACCTCGTAACCCGCGCGGTCGAGGCGCTCGGCCGCGATGAGGCCGGAGAATCCCCCTCCGATGATCGTCACTTCCTTTGATTTGGGGTCGAGGCGTCCGATCATGTTCGTTTCTTCGTAACCCGGATCAGATGGTTTTGCTGAAAAGCTGCGTGGCCGGCGCGGATCGGTTCAGCCGCGCGTCGAAGGCCATGCAGATGTTCCTGAGGAAGGGCCGCCCGCGCTCGGTCACCCGGCAGCTCCTGCCTTCGAGCTCGACGAGCCCGTCGTGCTCGAGCTCGGCGAGGCGCCCGGGCACGCCGTCGAGGAACTCGGTGCGGAGGCCGGCGTCCTCCCAGCTCGTCTCGAAGCGGGTCATGAGATTCAGGATGTGGCGGCGGATGACCAGGTCCTCGGGCGTGAGCACGTGCCCGCGGAGCAGGGGAAGCTCCCCTTTCTCGACTCTCGCCTGATACGTCTCGAGCAGCTTCTCGTTCTGGGCGAAGACGCCGACCGAGTCGCCGATCGCGCTCACGCCGAGCCCGATCAGCGGCGAGACCTGGCGCGAGGTGTAGCCCATGAAGTTGCGGTGGAGCTCGCCGGAAACGGCGGCCTTCCAGAGCGAGTCGGTTTCCAGCGCGAAGTGGTCCATGCCGATCTCGCGATAACCCTGCTCCTCGAACATGGCACGGCCGAGCTCGTAGAGAGCGCGCTTGTCGTCGCCCGACGGAAGGTCGGCCTCGGTGAAGCGTCGCTGGCCGGGCTTGATCCACGGAACGTGCGCGTAGCCGTAGAAAGCGATGCGGTCCGGCCTGAGCTTCCTGACGGAGTCGATCGTCGAGCGCACGCTCTCGAGCGTCTGGAACGGAAGCCCGTAGATGAGGTCGTAGTTGACG
>CAYZKI010000028.1:3026-6268 GCA_964478745.1 uncultured Bacteriovoracaceae bacterium | reverse complement strand
GCCGAGCGCGCGCGCGGTCTCGGTGACCGTCCTCACCTGCTCCACGCTCTGGACGCGGTGGACGGTTTCCTGAACCTTCGGGTCGAAGTCCTGGATACCGAGGCTGAGCCGGGTGAAGCCGAGCTCGCGGAGAGTGCGCAGGTGCGCCTCCGTCGTCACGCGGGGATCGGCCTCCACGGAGAACTCGAACTGCCCGCTCTTTCCGGCGCGCGACAGGATCCCGTCCATCAGCGCGCGAAGCTCGCCGGAGGCCAGGAAGGTCGGCGTGCCGCCGCCGAGATGCAGCTCGCCGATCGAAGGCCGGGTCCCGATCTTCGAGACGTAGAGATCCCACTCCTTGAGCAGAGTCTGCACGTAGGGCATTCCGACGGAGTGGTTGCGCGTGATGCGGGTGTTGCACCCGCAGTAGGTGCAGAGGCTCTCGCAGAACGGGATATGGATGTAGAGCGCGGCGCCGATGCCGGCGGCTTCGCTCTCACGGAGCGCCTCGCGCACGCCTTCGATCCACTGTTCGGCGGTCGGAGAGTCGGTCCAGTACGGCACGGTCGGGTAGCTCGTGTAGCGCGGCCCCGGCACGTTGTACTTGCGCAGCAGATCAGCCGGCGCGCTCATGAAAAGATCTCCTTCTGAAGCCTCAGGAAAAGCCTCACGTTGCTCTCGGGCGTCTTCTGGATCACTCCGTGCCCCAGGCCGCAGATCCACCCGGTCCTGGCGGAGGGCGGAAGCGCCTTCACGCGTCCGAAGACCTCGCGAAGCCTTCGCTCGAGCTCGGCGGGCTCGAGGAAGAGCCATTCCGGATCGACGTTGCCCTGGATCGCGTAGCGCGATCCCCACTCGAGGAGCACCGCCGCGATGTCGTGGCGCCAGTCGATCCCGAGCCCCGCGATCGGAAGCCCCTCGAGGTGCCTCCAGTGGTCCGGGCCGGTGCCCTTGGAATAGTACACGATCGGCGTGTCCGGGCAGAGCCTCTTGAAGCGGTCGAGCACGGCACCGAGGGCGGGCACGATCATCGACTTGTAGCTCGCTTCGTCGAACTCGCCCGCGCACGTGTCGAGGACGGCGACCGTGTCCGCGCCCGCGCGCGCCTGGAGCGCCATGTTCTCCGCGAGCAGGTCGGTGAGCCGCTCGAGGAAGCCTTCCCAGCGACCGTCGCGCAGGCCGGCCTTCGAGTCGGCGAGATCGCCCGCGTGCGAGCCCTCGACGGCGTAGCAGAAAAGAGTGAGCGGGCCGCCGACGAAACCGAGCAGGCCCTTCGACGCCGGAAGCTCCTTGCGGATCAGCTTCATCGCGTCGGCCTGGAACTGAAGCTCGTGAGCGAGCTTCGCTCCGCCCGCGTCGAGCTTCGCGACATCGGCCTTCGTCTTGAGGTGCCAGCCGAGCTTCGGTCCTGGATCGTAGGTCAGGCCCGTGCCCATCACCTCGAGCGGGAAAAGGAGATCCGAGAAGAGGATGGCCGCGTCGAAGTCGAAGTCGCGGATCGGGCCCATCGTCGTCTCGCACGCGAGCTCGGGCACCTTGCAGAGCTCCATGAACGTGTGACGCTCTTTCAGCTTCTGGTAATGGCTGTGGTAGCGGCCCGCCTGCCTCATGAACCAGACGGGAGGGCGATTCGAGTTCCTGCGCGCCAGCGCTGCCTGAAAAAGATTCATACGAAAAGATATCCTACCCCGCGCACGCTGCGGATCACTGCCGGCTCCTCGGGATTTTCCTCGATGAGCCGGCGAAGCCTCATGATGAAGTTGTCGACGGTCCGCGACGTCGGAAACTCGTCCTCCGACCAGACATGGTTCAGGATCTCGTCGCGGCTCACCACCTTGCCGCGCCTCTCGACCAAGAGCTTGAGGAGCGCGCACTCCTTGTGGGTGAGCGAGTGCTCCCGGCCGTCCACCTCGGCGGTGAACTTCGCGAAATCGATCCTCGCCTTCCCGACGCTGAGAAGCTCGGAGGCCGCCAGGTCCGACGCCACGTACTTCGCGCGCTTCAATCCGTTCTGGACGCGAAGAAGGAGCTCCTTCAGGTGAAAGGGCTTCACGACGTAGTCCTCGGCGCCGAGCTCGAGGCCGCGGATGCGGTCCTCAGGCGTGCCGAACGCGGTCAGGAAGATGATGGCGGCCTGCGGCTGGCTCTTCCGCAGGCTCTCGGCAACCTCGAAGCCGCTCCGGTCGGGAAGGCCCACGTCCAGGAGAGCGAGGTCGAACTTCCGCGCCGTGATCTCGAGGTCGGCCTCCGCCGCGGTCGATGCCCAGGCCACGTCGAAGCCTTCCTTGCGAAGGCGCTCGACGAGCGTGCGCGCCACGTTGCGTTCGTCCTCGACGACCAGCAGGCGGGCCACGGGTTTCTCAACCATGGGCGCCTCCTTCCTTCGGAAGATGGCGGGCGAAGCGCAGCTCGGCCTGGAACCCCGGCGCGCCGGCGCGAGCGCCGAACGCGGCGTCTCCCCCCATCCGCTGCATGAGCATGCGGATCAGGTAGAGCCCCACGCCCGCGCCTTGCGACGCGTGCCCTTTCTCGAAGAGCCTTCCGAGCCGGGCGGTGTCGCCGTCGAACCCGCGCCCGTTGTCGGCGTAAGTGACCACGACCTGGCCGCCCTCGGGACGGGCCTGCACGTCGATCTCGATCGGCCGCGTCTGCCCGTGCCTGACCGAGTTCTCGAGCAGGTTGCGGAAGATGACCTGCAGCGCGCTGGGGTCGCCGACGACCACGAGGCTCTCGTCGATCCGCGCGGGCCGCACCTCTCCGTTCTCGCGGTTCTGCTCGTTCCACGCGCGAAGCGAGCGGTCGAGCCAGCCTTTGAGCGGGATCGGCTCGCGGAAAAGCTGCCCTCCGCCCTCGACCCGGGCGAGCTCGAGCGTGCGGTTGACCTGTTCCTCCAGCCGCGTGGTGTCCTCGAGGAGCCGGTTCACGAGCTCGCGCTGCTCGGAGCCCGGGCCGACGCTGTCGGCGATGGACTCGGCCTGGAGGCGGATGCTCGTGAGCGGGGTGCGCAGCTCGTGGGTCACGGAGGCGAAGAACGCCTGGAGCGCGCGGGAGCGGCGGTGGTCGCGAAGGTAGATCCACAGGAGGAAGATGGTCGTCGCTCCGAAGAGAAGCAGGAACGTGCCCGACTCCCAGGCCACCATCCGCTCCACCTTCGCGTAGTGGTCGGGGTTCGATTCGAGCTGCGAGATGCGCTCGGCCTGGCTGAGGACGAGCCGGCTCCACCAGAGCCCGAGCGCGCTCGCCAGGAAAAGCCACAGCACGTG
>CAYZKI010000028.1:0-3016 GCA_964478745.1 uncultured Bacteriovoracaceae bacterium | reverse complement strand
GGTTCGGCGCCAGTGAGATGCGGCCCTTTCCGGTCACGCCCGTCCCCCGTCAAGCGACCGCTCGAAAGCGCTCACGAGCTTCTCGAGGTGCCTGCTTTCGTGCGCCGTCGAAAGGAACGAGACCTCGAAGCCGCTGGGGGCGAGGTAGATGCCCTGCTCGAGGAGCTTGTGGAAGCCCGAGGCGTACTTCTCCTTCTGGACGGCCGGGATGGCCTCGATCGACCGCACGGGCTCCTTCGCGCCGAAGACGCCCCAGAAGATGGAGGCGCGGTTCTGGACGCGGTACTCGACGCCCTTCCGGCGCGCGGCCGACTCGAGCTCGCGCGAGAGCGTCTCCACGTCCTTCTCGAGCCTGGGATACGGGTTATCGCGGAGGAGCTTCCGCAAGGTGGCGAGGCCCGCGGAAACCGCGACCGGGTTCGCGCTCAGGGTGCCGGCCTGGTAGACCGGGCCCGCCGGAGCGACGAGATCCATGAGCTCCGCGCGGCCGCCGTAGGCGCCCACCGGGAAACCGCCGCCGATCACCTTGCCGTACGTCACGAGGTCCGGACGGATTCCCGTGCGCTCGGCCATGCCGCCGAAGGCCACGCGGAAACCCGTGATGACCTCGTCGAAGATCACGAGCGCGCCATGCTTTTTCGCCAGGGAGGCGAGCTCCTTCAGGAAGGAGTCCGTCTGCTCGAGAAGGCCGTTGTTCGCCGGGATCGGCTCGACGATGACCGCGGCGATGCGCGTGCCGCGGGCGTCGAAGATCTTCCTGACGGCGTCGAGATCGTTCAGGGGAGCGACCAGCGTCTCTCCCGCGACCGCCTCGGAAACGCCCGCGCTGTCGGGCGAAGCCATCTCGGCCAGACCGGAACCCGCGCGCACGAGCATCGAGTCGGCGTGGCCGTGATAGCAGCCGTCGAACTTGAGGATCAGGTCGCGCCGGGTCGCCGCGCGCGCCACGCGCAGCGCCGACATCACCGCCTCGGTCCCCGAGCTCACGAAGCGGATCTTCTCGCACCAGGGAAGCTTGCCGGTGATCAGCTCGGCGAGCTCGAGCGAGTACGGCTCGGCGGCCCCGTAGGTCCAGCCCCGCGAAAGGGCGGCGCGCACGCTTTCGGCGATCTCCTCATCCTGGTGGCCGAACATGAGCGGGCCCCACGACATGCAGAAGTCGATGTAGCGGTTCCCGTCGACGTCCACGAGCTCGTCGCCTTGCGCGCTCGCGATGAAGCGGGGCGTGCCGCCCACGCCGCGGAATCCGCGGACCGGCGAGTGCACGCCGCCCGGGCTGACTGCGCGCGCGCGCGCGATGAGCTTTTCCGATTGAGTCGTGTTCATTCCGAGTTCCTTTCGATCCATTCCTTCGCGTGGCGTGCGCCGTAGGTGATGATCATGGAGGCGCCGGCGCGGTGAAGCGAGGTCCAGGCCTCGAGATGCGCGGGCTCGCGGGCGATGAGCCCTTTCTCGGCCATGAGCTCGATGGCGGCATACTCGCCGCTCACCTCGTAGACCGCCCAGGGCTTCGCGATCTCGCGCGACAGGTCGGCCAGCACGTCCAGGTACGGCATGCCGGGCTTCACCATGAGGATGTCCGCGCCCTCCTCGGCGTCGCGAAGCGAGCTGAGCAGCGCGTCCGTCGCGCGGCCCGGGTCGATCTGGTAGGTGGCGCGGTCCTTCAGCGCCGAGCCCTTGGGCGCGGAGTCGGCCGCCGCGCGGAAAGGACCGTAGAACTTGGAGTGGAACTTGGCCGAGTAGCTCATGATGAGCGCGCGCTCGAGTGCCGCGCCGTCGAGAGCCGCGCGGATGGCGGCCACCCGCCCGTCCATCATGTCGCTCGGCGCGACGCAGTCCGCGCCGGCACGCGCGTAGGAAAGAGCCGCCTTCGCGAGCTCGGCCACCGTCGCGGAATTCTCGACGTGATCGCCCTCGGCGCTCACGATGCCGCACTGGCCGTGCGAGGTGTACGAGCAGAGGCAGACGTCGACGGAGAGGAACACGTCCTTGCCGAAGCGCTTCTTGATGGCGGCGACCTGGCTCGAGGTGAACGAGGGATCGAAGGAGTGCGTGTGCTTCTTTCCCGGGACCCCGAAGAGCAGAAAACTCCTGACGCCCTTCTCGAGATCGGATTCGACCTGCTCGAGCAGGCTCTCCGGAGTATCGCGGTACACGTCGCTCAGGCCCGGAATGGTCTCGCGCGCCCCGATGCCCTCGACGACGAAAAGCGGCTGGATCAGCTTCCTATGCGAAAGCAGCGTCTCGCGGGTGAGCTCGCGGATCTGGGGGCTCTGACGAAGGCGCCTGAGGTTCAAGCCGTGCTTTTGAGCCATCTTCTCCACTCCTCGACTGAAGGAAAAACGATCGGCTCGCTTCCCTGAGCCTTCAAGGCCGCGCGGAGGTGCGCGGCGGTCTTTCCCGGGCCGCACGCGTGGCGCGCTCCCGGCTTCGCGAGCCTGGCGAACGTATCAAACTGGGCCACGCTGCTCCAGAAGCAATCAGTCGCGGATTCCAGCCCTGGAGGCCGTTCCCGGGGCATTTCGATCCGGTAAGTGGCGCTGACCCGGGACATCGGCCAGCCCGACTCCGCGCCGGAGTGCGTGAGCACCTGCCACGCTTCAAGAGCGGGAAGGGCCAGCACCGGCTCCGCGAGCGCGGCGCGCGCGAACTCGAAGCCCAGCCCCTCGGCGCAGCCCTCGACCCAGAGACCCTGGGCCGCGAGCTTCGACCAGCCCGCCGTGCCCGAGGTCCAGAGCCTCGAAGCGCGCAAGCCGGCCGCGGCGGAAGCTGGGACCGCGCGCGCATGCGCCACGAAGACCGCGGGTGAAGGCTCGATCGCGGCGTCGAGGCCGAGCGCTTCCCCTTTCACCGCGCTTCCGTCCCAGGCCCGGATCGGGCCCTCGGGCGCGCGGGGGGGGCTCCAGCGTGTTTCCTCGACGAAGACGCCGTCGGGCTTGCGGCCGCGGATGTACTGGACGTTGCCGAGCGCCTGGACTTCGACCGTGGTCGCGCCGAATTTCTGGTGGCAGCCGCC
>CAYZKI010000027.1:0-16188 GCA_964478745.1 uncultured Bacteriovoracaceae bacterium | reverse complement strand
GAGCAGGATCTCGCCGTCGTCGGCGATGCGGACGCTGACCTCGGGCAGAGGGCGTCCCACGCTGCCGTACCGGGGCTGCGCGGGCGTGTTCAGCGCCACGGGGGCGCAGGTCTCGGTGAGCCCGTAGCCTTCGAGCGCATCGATACCGATGGCCTGGAAGAACTCGCCGATCTCCTTCGAAAGCGGGGCACCGCCGCAGATGGCGAACTTCAAGCGGCCGCCGAATCGCTTGGCGACGTCGCGGAATACGGCCCGCTTGGCCACCGCGTTCCCGACGGCCGATACGGCGGACGGGGAGCCTCCCTGCGCGCGGGGCGCGTTGTACCTGCGCCCGCGCTCGAGCGCCCAGGAGAACACCCTGCGCTTGGCCGGCGTCGTGGCCTGGACGCCCTCCTGGATCCGCGCGTAGGCCTTTTCGAAGAGCCTGGGCACCGCGAACACGATCGTCGGGCGGACCTCGGCGAGGTTATCCATGAGCTTGTCGAGATTCTCGGCGAACGCCTCGCGCCAGCCGAACACATGGATGGCCAGCGACTCCACGCGTGCCAGGATATGGGAGAGCGGCAGGAAAGAAAGGATGATCTCGGCCTCGGGTTTCACGTAGTCGCTGAAGATCTCGACGCAATCCTCGAGGACCGACATCAAGTTCTCGTGAGTGAGCATGGCGCCCTTGGGCGTGCCGGTCGTACCCGACGTGTAGCAGATCGTGAAGAGATCCTCGGGCCTGGCCTCTTCGAGATTCTTCTCGAAAAGCCCGGGCTCCTTTTGCTCGAGCTCGGCTCCGAGGGCTCTCAGCTCGTCGAGGGTCATGAACCTCACGTCGAGAGCGCCCTCCGCGCCGCTCGGGGCGGGGGTGCTCGGATCGATGACGACGACTGTCTTGAGCGACTTCGGCCTCGAAGCCAGCACCTTCGCCGCCTGCTCCGCGTGCTCGACGAACGCCACGACCGAGCCCGAGTGATCGATGATGTATTCGTGCTCCTTGGCCGTGCTCGACGGGTAGATCGGAACCGTCACGCAGCGGGCGCCCATGATGCTCATGTCAGCGAGAGCCCACTCGTAGCGGGTGTTCGACGCGATGGCGACGCGGTCCCCCTTCTTCAATCCAAGGGCGATGAGGCCGTAGGTCACGCTCCGGCACTCGTTGTAATACTCGCGGAAAGTGAGCTTCTTCCAGACGCCGTTCTTCTTGAACTGGATGCCGACGCGGCCAGGGGTCAGCGTGGCGCGATCGAGGAACGTCTTCGTGATGGTCGGGCGTGTGATGAATGGCATGTTGCAGATCTCCCAGTCCTTCGGGTCTAGTAATCGTCGTCTTTTCTTGAGCGCTTCCGCGCCTGGTCCATCTCGCGGTCCGCGGAGCGTTTCTTGAGATCCTCGCGCTTGTCGTGCTTCTTCTTGCCTTTGCCGACGCCGAGCTCGACTTTCGCGCGGCCCTTCTTGAAGTACATCCGGAGCGGGATGACGCTCAGCCCCTTCTGGGTGATCGCCCCGTACAGGCGGTCGATCTGGTGGCGATGAAGCAGGAGCTTCCGCTTCCTGAGCGCTTCGTGGTTCCAGATGTTCCCGTGAGAGTAGGGCCCGATGTGCGCGTTCAGCAGCCAAGCCTCGAGCGCCCCCGACGAGGGCCTCACCTCGACGAACGAGTCGCGCAGGTTCGGCGCGGTCATGCGAAGGCTCTTGATCTCCGTACCGGTGAGCACCATCCCCGCCTCGAAGACCTCGTCGATGAAGTAGTTCGAGCGCCCGTTCGGGTTGGTCGCGATGAGCTTCTCGCTATCGCCCTTGGCGGCCCCGCTCATTTGCCCGACCCCCGCTCGGAGCCCTGCGCGATACCCAGGGAAAGGATGCGCTTGAACGCTTCTTCGACGCTCATCTTCGCTTCCCTGGCCTCGCGCTCGGCGACGATCAGGTAGAAGCCCGAGGTCGGGTTGGGGGTGGTCGGGACATAGAGGTTGAGGAAGACCTCGCTCTGTCCGGGCATCCGCGTAGTGCCCGTGACGAACGCGATCGTCCAGCTGTCCTTGCGCGGATACTCGACGTAAACCACCCGGCTGAACTGCTGGCCGCCGCCAGCCGCGATCGTGCGCAGGAGCTGATCGAGCGCGCTGTAGACGGTGCGGATGACCGGGATGCGCTGGATGACCTCGGCGAGGATCTCGAGCGTCTTCTGCCCGAGGTAGAGCTTCGAGGCCCAGCCCAGGAACGAGATCCCGAGCGCGACCAGGAACGCCATCCCGATGGTGAAGACCAGGTTGAACACGCGCGCGACGTTGGGGTCCTCGAAGAGCTGCTCGGGGCGCCATTCCAGCGGAAGGACTTCCTGAAGCCCCCAGAGCACCCGGAGCATCGCGACGACCATCCACGCGATCACCGCGAGCGGGATCACGACGAGCAGGCCCGAGAAGAAATGCCCTCGCAGGAGCGCGCGGATCGTCGGGATGGTCTTGAGTGCCGTGAGAATCATTTTGAGTCGGGGCTCTGATCGAATCGACTCAGAGCGCCAAGCTCAGAGATACCCCGCCGCCCAGGATTTTTCCACCTGCCTCGTAGCCCGGCGCACCGATCTCGGTTCCCGCCTTGGTGATCTGGAGCGTCTGCAGAAGGTGGTAGGAGAAGTGCGCATCGAGCGTCCAGGGCAGCTTTTCGGAGCTTCCGAAACGGTAGCCCGTGCCCAGGGAGAACATGTGCTTGCCGGGGTCGAGAAGATTGCCCTGTCCCGAGGGCGGCGCCGCCAGGATGCTCGGCCGGTACGCGTACCCCACGCGAAGCGTCACGCTCTCGCTCCACGCCAGCTCCTGGCCCACGCGAGGGATGAAGATGTCGCGGAACGCGGCTGACGGGTTATCGCTCGGGGAAACGGGAAGGCCGCAAGGCGTGGAGCACTCGCTGGCTGTGGGATTGGCGATGGTGAAGGCCGGCTGCTCGAACCGCGACCAGCGCTGGAAATCCACCTGAAGGTGAGTGGCCGCGCCGGGTGCCTGCCTCCAGACCGCGCCGAGCTCGACGGTGAGCGGGTCGTAGACGAGCGTCGATGCGCCGGTAAAGGCCAGGTCGAAGCTCCCGACGATCTTAGCCGTCGACCTGACCTGGAGCTCGCCGGTGGAGGCCAGGGGCAGACGCACCGTCAGGCCCGCGTCGAGCGTGTCGGTGAGCGCGACGAGCGTTCCGAAGTACGGCGAGACCTTGGGCTTCGTCTTCGCCTGGAACCTCATGCTCGAGGGCTTGCCCGCCTCCGTGGTGACGTAGAGATTCGTCCCGCCGGTGACCTTGTAGCCCACGTGCAGGCCCGCGCCGAATCGGATGCCCGGAGCGGGCTCGACGCCGGCGCCGATGTCGAACTGGCTTCGCTGCGTCCTGCTCCGGTACATCGGGTACTCGGGCACGAAGGGCTCGCCCGAGTCGAAGCTCGCGATCGCGTCGAAAGGGAGATAGGTCGTGACTCCGACTCCCAGGTTCCAGAGCTCCGGCGCGACGAGGTAGCTGAGCGCGACGACTTGCCCGATCGTCGCCGAGTATTCGGTGTCGACGTCGCGGACCGTGTCCTGGTCCGAGACGGTCGTGTTCTCCACGCTGACCGCGCGGATCGGGGTGAACGACGGATCCATCGCGATAATGCCGTACGCGGCGCGGAAGCGGCCCTCGTTCGAAGAGCCGGACAGGGCTTCGGGCGTGCCGGCGCCGGCGCGGCTCAGGCTCGCCGGGTTGGTGTACGCGGCAAAGGGCGTGTCGCGGTCCGCTGCTCCGGTGGCGCCCAGCGCGGAGTGCCGCGAGCCGAGCCCGTACGCCTCGCCGACGTTCGCGCGCGCGGAAGGACCAAGCCCCCCGATCAGGAGCGCTGCTGCGGATAGAACGATCGAAAAAGGCGCTCCCACTCTTCCCATTCCAGGACTTCCGCCCGTTTTGTACCATCCACCCCGGAGCGCGCCAAGGCGTTTTGGAAATCGGGAGTCTTGGGAAGGCCCGAGCGGAGCATCTTCCTTCGATGAAGGAACGCGGCCTTGAGCAGCCGGTCCCAGGCCTTCTCGCCTGCCTCGCCCTCGAGCGGGATGCGCGCTTCCGCGCGCCGGGTAAGCACCACCACCTCGGAGTCGACCTCGGGCGGCGGCGCGAACGCGCCCGGCGGCACGTTCGCCAGACGCTGCACGTCCCAGTGGTTCTGGATGAACACCGAGAGGCTTCCCCATGACTTCGTTCCGGGCGCGGCCCTGAGCCTCTGCGCGACCTCGGCCTGGAACATGAGCACCATGACGGGAATCTGCGCGCGCCTGGCGACGAGCCTCAGGAGAATCGCGGTTCCCACGGAATAGGGAAGGTTGGATACGACGGCCAGCGGCGTCCGCGCGAGCCAGGCCGGCTCCGGCAGCTCCAGGAAATCACGCTCCTCGACGCTGACCACCTGACCGTCGAAACCCGCGGCGATCTTCTCGCGCCAGCCCTGCGCGAACGCGCGGTCCTTCTCGCACAGCATGAGCGGGATCCCGCGCGGCCTGAGCTCCTCGATCAGCGGAAAGGTGATCGCGCCCTTGCCCGGGCCGATCTCGAGCATCGAGACGCAACCGTTCTTGCGCGCGAGATCGACGGCGGTCTCGGCGATCCGGTGAGCGATCTTCTCGTCGCGAAGGAAGTGCTGTCCGAAGGTGCGTCGCTTCGCGGTGGCGCGATCGTGAAAGGCCATCGGTCTAGGGCTCCATCATAATTCGGGGTTCGCGATCGCGTTCAGGGTCAGGAGATCGTTGCCCGCCAGGTACTGGTTCTGCCGGAAGCGGAAGGCACCCGCCGCCGCGATCATGCTCGCGTTGTCGGTGCAGTACGCCTGGTCAGGGAACATCGGCGGCAGCTCGAGCCCGAGCCCGTCCCACTCCTGGTCTAGCCTCTGCCTGAGGCGGCTGTTCGCGGCGACGCCGCCTACGATCGCGAGCGACCTGCAGCGGTATTCCTTCACGGCGAGGTAGATCTTCTTCAGAAGCGCGTCCACGATCGACTCCTGGATGGACGCGCAGAGGTCGGGAAGCCTGCGCTCGAGCGTGCCCTCGGCCTTGAGCTTCTCGACGGTGAGCGAGACCGCGGTCTTCAGCCCGCTGAAAGAGAAGTCGAGGGTGGCCTTCTGCGGAAGCGCGCGCGGGAAATCGAAGGCGTTCTGGTTCCCGCCCTTCGCCGTCTTGTCGATCCAGACGCCGCCCGGGTACGGGAAGCCCAGGAGCTTCGCCGTCTTGTCGAACGCCTCTCCGGCGGCGTCGTCGCGCGACTTGCCGACCAATGACCTCCGGAGAAAGTCCGGCGGCCACAGCTCCGGCGGCGCCTTCACGACGTAAAGATTCGTATGCCCCCCCGAGACGATCGCCATCAGCAGGGGAAGCGCGATCTCGCGCGGTTTGTCCTTCGAGAGGAAGATGCTCGCCGCGTGCCCTTCGAGGTGGTGGACCGGGACGAGGGGCTTTTTCCGCGCGTACGCGAGCGCCTTCCCCGCGCTCACGCCGACGAGCAGGGCCCCGATGAGTCCCGGGCGGTTGGTGACGGCGATCGCGTCGATGTTCTCGAGCTTCGCCGAGTGCCCGGCTTTCGTGAGCGCCTCGTCGATCATCTGGTTCACGGTCTCGAGATGGTTGCGGGAGGCGATCTCCGGCACGACGCCGCCGTAGGGCTTGTGGATGCCGATCTGCGAGAACGTCGCGAGGCTCGCGACCTCGATCGTTCCCTTCAGGGGCTCATATCGGACGACCGAGGCGCTGCACTCGTCGCACGAGGTCTCGATGCCGAGAACGTTCGTCACGGTTCCCGCGTTTCCTTACTTGAGGCGCGCCTTGGCTCTTTGCGCTTCCTGGCTCTTCGGGAACTTGTCGACGACTTCCTGGAAGAAGCCCTTGGCGTCCTCCTTCATGTTGAGGTTCTCGAACGAGACGCCGATCTGATAGAGCGCCTTGGCCATGCGCCTGGACTTGGTGAACTTCTCGGGAAACTTCGAGTAGTCGACGATCGCCTTCTTGTACTGCTTCAGGTTGAAGTAGGCCTCGGCGCGATAGAAGGTCGCCTCCTCGAGGCGCTTGCCCTTCGGGTTCTTCGTCAGATAGGTCGAGAGCGTCTCCACGGCCTGCTCGAAGTCGCCGCTTTCGATCTGTTGCTTGGCCTGGTCGACGAGCTCGGTCTGATCGACCTTCGACGGCGCCGCGGCTTCGGCCTTCTTCATCGCCTCGAGCATCGCGGCCTGCGCCTGCTCGAGCTCGACAATGCGCGTCTCGAGCTTCTTCAGCTGCTCATCGGAGGCGCCGCCCTGCTTCTGCGTACGCTCGAGGTCCTCGATCCGGCCGGTGAGGCGCGTGATCTCGCTCTTGATCTCGTCGATGACGTACTCGCCCTTCGGCTGCACTTCCTGAACCTGGGCCGGGATCGGCCCGGGCTGGTTCGAAGGTTCTTCCTTCAGCTGCGCGCGCGTCTTCAGGCATGCGGAGAGCGTGAGCGAGAGGGCCATCACCGAGATCGTTCCGGCAAGCCGGAAGCTCTTGAATTTCGTCATATTACAAAGATGTACCAAAGATCTTCGCTACTGGATAGGCGGCTGATCGCCTCCGCTCGGGGGAGCGGGCGGCGTACCCGGTGCCTGGGGCGCAGGGTTCGGCGCTCCCTGCGGAGCTTGGCGGCTGTCCCATTCCTCGGCCGGAACGCCTTGAGGGCTCGGGTAGGCGTAAGGCGACGGAGCCGGAGGCGCGGGTTCCGGTCCCGGACCGAGATCGGCGCGAACGCCACCTTTTCTCAGGGACTCGAACTCGGCCTTTTCCGCGAGCTCGCGGGCCTTATCCGCGTAGTCCTTGGCGAGCTTGAAGTTCTTGAACTTGTACTCGCGCTTGGCCTTGAGAAAGATCTCGTTGGCTTCACGGTACAAGTCGGGAGCCAGGCTGTCGGCCTGGACCTCGCGCGCGGCTTTGATCGCGGCCGCGGTGTCCGACATGGATTGGACCGGGCGCCCGTAGAACAGGGCGCACCCGGACGCGAGAATCACCAGCGCGGCCGCGACTCGATAAGCGGAAGGGACCACGCAGATAGTGTAACTTACTTCGACGTAATCACGAAGTTAGCGCGACGATTCTTGGCGTACGCTTCCTCCGTGCTGCCTTGGGCGATCGGGCGCTCCTTGCCGAAGCTGATCGTGGTAACCCGGTCGCCGGCGATACCTTGGTCCGTGACGTACTTGCGGACCGCGTTCGCGCGCTTTTCGCCCAGAGCGATGTTGTACTGGATGCCGCCGCGCTCGTCGCAGTGGCCTTCGATCTGGATTTTGACGTTCGGATTGGCCTTCAGGATGTCGACATTGGCCTTGAGCACGTTGCGCGCGGTCGTATCCAGCACGAACGAGTCGTACGGGAAGTAGATGGTCTGCAGGCCCATGGCCTTGCCGCTGTCGGAGTCGCCGGTCGCATTCACGTCGGCGCCCGCCACCGGGCCCTCTTCCGGCGCCTTCGGAGCGGACTTACAGCCAACGCCCATCGCGAGAATCAGAGTGAGGAGCGCAGCCAAAGCGCTCAGGCGGCGTGTCATCGCGCGCGTACCGGTCATGGAATTCCTCCTGAGGAAATTGTTACAGGCAAAAAAGATATTCCAGAAGCTGATGAGAAGAAAAGCAAATTCATTGAAAGCCGCCGATGAAGCGGTGAGTTACTAGTTCTTTCGGGCAATGCAGACCACGAAGGTGCCGGAATCCAGATCGCGTTCCTGCAGAATTGCTGCTTCGCGCCGGATCACTCTCTCGAAGATCCGGTCGCGGAGCGTGGTGGTCCAGGTTACCTGCTCCGTGGCCGGGTCCGGCGCAGGGCCGGATTTTCCGAGAAAATCGCGTAGCTTTCGAACCGCCCAAACCGCGGGCGCGGCCCCTTGGAAGAAATAGCTGGCCCGCTCGACCTTCAGCCCTTGGGCGATCACCAGCTTCTCGAGCCCGCCCTTCTCGTACCGGCGGTACCGGCGGGCGTGGACGTCGTGGGAGCTCCAGAGCTTGCTCATCGCGGACCCGGTCACCACGAGCACGCCGGGCGACTTGAGCCCGGCCGCTAGAGCCTTCAGCATGTTCGCGTCCTTCTCAACGAACTCGAGGACGTCCAGGCACGCGATCAGATCATGAACTCCCGGATTCTCGGTGAAGTAGCGGGGCGCTCCCGCGGCATCGATGGTCGCGAGCCTCTCGCAGATCCGTCCGAGCGCTTCGACGGAGGCTCCGGGCTTTCCGATCACGATGCCGCTCTTGAGACGCAGGCCCTTCGGCAGAAGCGAACCGAGCGCGAGGTTTTTTCCCTGATCCCAAAGATCCTGCATGCTTGTGATGGTAACGGCTCACTGGCGAGACCGTCAAATATCCTACGATTCACGGCCGCCGTGCGCCGGCCTATAATCAGCTTTGATGATGAGCCGTGAATCCCTGAAAGCGAACTCCCCTCAAATCGTGATGTACGCGTGCGCCGCGTGGCTGTCGATGTCGCTGACCGGCTACGGCCTCGCCATCAGGAAGTACGCCGCCACCCATGAGGTCCACGCCGACCAGCTTCTGCTCGCGAGCAGCGGCGGCGACTTCATCATCGCGGGCCTGCTGCTCGTGCCCGCGCTCGCGCTCATCCACGTCGGCATCCGGCGCCTCCGGATCAGTCCGGCTTCTTCTTCCTCGGTCCGATAACGTCCAGCTCCTCGCCGCTCTCCCGTCTGCTCCCGGGCACGCGAGTCGCACTCGCCGCGCCTCGGAGGTCCATTCAAATGAAGGACGTGAATAAAATCATCCTGGTGGGTCGGCTCGGTAATGATCCGACTTTGAGTACAACCAAGAACGGTACGTCGATGACGTACTTTTCGGTCGCGACCACGCGAAAGTTCCGGGAGTCGAAAAGCGACGACACCTCGGAAAGAGGGGAGCTGCGCGAGCTCACCGTCTGGCACCGGATCGTGGTGTGGGGAAAGGAGGCCGAAAACTGCGCGAACTATCTGAAGAAGGGGAATCTCGTCTTCGTCGAAGGCAATGTCAGGACCCGGAAATATCAGAAAGAGGGCGAGGATCGGTTCATCTCCGAAGTCCACGCCGAAAGCGTGAGCTTTCTGGGCGGCGGCCGAAGCACGCGCGATGAGCCGATCCGGGAGGAGACCGAAGCCGCTAGCGCCTGAGCCTAGCGGGCGGTGACGATGTCGCCGACCATCACGGCGCGGGGGAACATCGCGGGTGTCTTGTCAGCGGGAAGCATCTTCTCCATGCGGGCAATCGCGGCGTTCCCCTCGACGTGGATCACTTTGAGGTCGGCGATCGGGAACAGCACGTCCTTGTAGAGCTTCTCGGCCATCAGATCGTAAGTCGCCATGCGGCGGCTGACCTGGACGATCGAGCCGGGCCTGAGACCCTGCGCGCTTCCCATGTTGATGTAGTAATCCTTCTGCGCGATCTCGCCCGGATTTCCCAGGTCGAGCTCGCGAAACACCCCATAGATCACGTAGTCCTGCGCGAGCGCCTGCCGGGGCATCGCGATGAATCCGATCGCGATGGCGATCAGGGTGATCATCAGTACGAACTTCTTCACGGTGAACTCCTTTTCTAACCGGGTCGGGTTTCCATTTCGCCTCCTTGCACTGACTTCGCGGTCAACCTTGATCGCGTCTCCCCGTTTCCGTGGGGAGGTAGGTAAATCGGGCCACAGCCCTCTCACTTGCCTATCGGAGCCTGTCCGGAAGCCTTGAGCGAGCGGTTCAGGACTCTTCAGGATGGTCAAAGAAGTGGCGCTCGGGCTCAGTCGAGCGGAGTGATCCTGCGCTTCTGGCCCATCTGGCCCATCTCGAAGCAGGCGGAGGGGCCCTTTCGGGAAAAACTCGCGGCGTTCCTGCAGAAGACGACCCTTCCCGGATTCTCGTACATGCCCGAGTCGATCTTCAGGATGTTGAAGCCTTCGCTCTTGTAGCGCCAATGGACGATGCCACCCTGACCGAAGCCATAAGGCTGATGGCTGACCACGAGCGTCCTCAATCCCATGTCCTTGGCGTTGGCGATCGTCTTTTCCACGTCCTTCTCGACGAATTCCCAGTCACGGGCGAAGAGAGGCGACTTCGCCTCGTCCTGCAGCGCCTCGTCGGACCATTCTCCCCTTCGGATCGCCGTCTGGGCCCGCCGCAGGCTCGAGCGCCCGATCCTTCCCGAGTGAAGGAAGCCGACGTCCCCGAGCACGACGCCCATCTTCATCTCTCCGAGCGCGCGCGCGAAGGCGGAGCCCTCCGAGAGCACCTCATCCGGATCCTCGCCGGCGCGTTTGATGCTCTTGGTCAACTCGCTCGTCGCGTCCCCCAGGTCCTCGAGCTGCAGGATCTCGTGATTTCCATAGGTCGAAATCACCTCTCCTCCCGCCTTCTTCGCCTGCCGTCGGAGGTCGCGCACGAACATGACCACGCCATAGCTGTCAGGCCCTTTGTTGATCTGATCCCCGTTGACGACGACGATCGCCCGGCCGCCGGTCCACCCTCCCTGGTCGTCGATGAAACCCGCGGAACGCAGGAAGTTCTTCAGCTTCTTCAGGTGCCCATGGATGTCGCTCACGACGAGAAGGGGCCGCCCCTCGAGCTCGCGCTCGGGGATCACCCTCCAGATCGAGGAGTCGCCCGGACGGGTGAGGGCCCGCTTCAAGCAGGAATCCGCGCGCGTATCCGCGAGCGGGGCCGCGAGGATCGCCAGGAACGCGCCGATAAGAGGAACGCGGAAGCAGGGGAGCACCTTGCTGAATCGGCCCGACTGCGGGGTTTCTGGAGTGCCCGGGAGCGGTCAAAAAAGACACACTCTCCGCACTCAAAAATACATCACTTGTGCCGATAAGGTCTTGAGGGGCTTTTACGCTGAACGTTGGATGAGCTCTCTGAACAACTTCCTACAAGTGGACATCGCGTCGTTCCGGAACGTCACCCGGGACATCAGCTTCGACGTGTATCCGCGGCTCTCGGACGAGAACATCGCGCACGTGTTCTCGAAGACCACGGGCCTCGACTACAAACGCCTCGCCCAGTACATGCAGAAGGGCGTCCAGCACCTCTACATCCGCAAGGAAGACAAGGCCGCGTACGACGCCTTCGTTTCCCGGACCGCTCAGAAGATCTTCGAGGATCCGGCCACTCCCCAGGAAAAGAAGATCGCCGTCCTGCTCAATATGACCGAGCAGAACATGGCCGAGCTCTTCACGCAGACCAACGTGAGCGAGGAGACGGCCGAAAGCACCAAGAACGTCATCAAGAGCTACGTCGATCTCATGCTCTCGAATCCGCACAGCCTGGCGACGCTCCTCAAGCTGGTCTCGCACGGCGAGTATCTGTACTACCACTCGATCGCGGTCGCGATCTTCAGCATGTTCATCGCGCGGGCGTCCGGCCAGTTCAACCGCCGCATGCTCGAGATCGTGGGCATGGGGGGCTTCCTCCACGACATCGGCAGCGTTCACCTTCCGAAAGAGATCGTGTGCGCCACCGAGGAGCTCAGCTCGGACCAGTGGAAAGAGATGCACGAGCACCCGAAGCTCGGCCTGAAGATGCTCGAGAGCACGCCGGGCATCCCCGACGAGGTCCGTTACATCGTCTATCAGCACCACGAGCAGCCTTCCGGGAAGGGGTATCCCAACGGCCTTCACAATCCGGTCATCTATTATCCGGCGAAGATCGTGGCGATCGCCGACTCGTTCAGCGCCCTGATCAGCAAGCGCTCCTTCCGGCCCGCCTACACGGTGGACCAGGCCATCGAGATACTGAAATCCGAAACCGGCAAGTTCGACCGCGACCTCGTGCAGATTCTCGCCGATGTCTTCTCGCGGCAGCCCGTTGGCGGCAGCAAAGCCGCGTAAGCTTCCGTCGCGTCAGCGCGCTTTGCGCGCCTCCTCGAGATAACGCTTCTTCACCGCGCGGTCGACGCGCAGGTACTTCACCTTGTTCACGATCAGGTCGGCAGCGCGGAAGTTCAGCAGCCAGGGCTGCGTGACGCGGTAATTGGTTTGGTAGTACCCGAGCGCCCAGGGTGCCTCCTCCTGGACGATCGCGTCCATGCGCGCGACCAGCGCCGCGCGCTTCGCCCCTGGCGGCAGCACGGCGAACTGCTCGAACAGCTTGTCGAACTCGGGATGACGGAAGTTCGACTCGTTCGGGCCCGGCGTCGCCTTGGGGCCGTAAAAGAGCTGCAGGACGTTCTCGGGATCGGGGTAATCGAGCGTCCAGCCGCCGTGCGCGATCTGGACCTTCCCGGCCTTCATCTTCTCGTTGAACGCGGCGAAGCTGTTGTAGATGACGTTGAGCTGGATCCCTATCGCGGCCAGCTCGTCGGTGAAGAAATCGCCGAGCTCGCGGTTCAGGGCGTCGGCTCCGCGGAGATCGAAATTGAGGACGGGAAGGCCCGCGCCCTGCGGGTAGCCCGCCTTCGCCAGCAGCTCCTTGGCCCTCGCCCGATCGAAGTCGTATTTCAGCTTGTTTTTCTCCGGCCGGTCGGAGACGCGCGGCGGAAGGACGCCATCGGCCTTTCTTCCGGTCCCGTTCGTGAAGATCTGGATCCATTTCTCCCGGTTGATCGCGGAGGAGATCGCCTGCCTGAGCAGCTTGTTCTGGCCCAGCAGCTTGTCGTTCATGTTGAAGACCAGGTACCAGAAGGTGGCGCCGTTCTCGATCTGCAGCCTGAGCCCCTTGGCCGCCAGCGCCGGGGAAAGGCTCGACTGACTGACGATCGATTCCGCGAAAGACACCCTGGGGATCGGGGCGAGGTCGGCCTTGCCTTCGAGGAACTCCGTCCACGCTTTTCTGGGATCGGCGACGATCTTCACCAGGACCCGGTCCAGGAACGGAAGGGTCTTTCCGGCGTCCGCGAGCAGGCCCTTCTGGCGAAGGTCCATCGCCCCTTCGGTCGGATAGAACTCCTCGTGGTAGGTCGGGTTCCGGCCCAGCACGATGCGCTTTCCGCGCCGCCAGTCCTCGAGCCTGAACGGGCCGGTCCCGATCGCGTTGAGCGGGATCTCGCGGTTTTCGCCTCCGTACTCCATGACCGCCTCGAACGGAACGGGTGCCGTGTGGACCATCGCGAGGACATGGAGCAGCTGCGGGTAAGGGCGCGTGAGCTTGAGCTGCAGCGTATGGTCATCGACGGCGCGAAGACCCTCGATCGTCGAATCGAAGAGCTTGTCGAGGGCGTCACCCTTCGCCTTGGCGAGACCGGCGCGGAAGGCGCCGAAGCCGACGAGCCGATCGCCCAAGGTCCACCAGCCCGAGGCGCGAAGCGACGGAAGAGCGAGCCGCTTCCAGCCATAGACGAAGTCCTGGGCCTTCAGCTCGCGGCCCTTTCCCTGGCTCGCCTTGAACGATGGGTCGTCGTGGAAGCGGATGCCCCGGCGGATCGGGATCGTAACCGTCAGCCGGTCCGCCGAATACTTCGGAAGGTCGGCCGCAAGCAGCGGGACGGGATCGTAGCGGTCGGACGCGTAAGCGTACTGGTAGAGCGTCTCGTGGATCAGCGAAGCCAGGTTAGCGCTGGTTGGATCGGAAAGGGTGGCCGGGTCCCAGCCCGCGATGTCCTCGCGGATCGAGGCGTGGAAAACCATGAGGTCGCCGTCGTCAGGCTCCTTGTCGGTGCAGGAGGAGAAGGACAGGGAGAGCGCAAGACCCGCCGCGATCCAGACCGCCGAACGTATCTTCATGCCTCGAGTTTAGCCTGAACCCATTGAAGTGCACGATCCAAAGCCGGATCGATGCCCGCGGGCTTCGTTCCGCCGGCCTGCGCCATGTCGGGCTTGCCGCCGCCGCGTCCTTCGATCAGCGGCGCGATCTCCTTGATGATGTCGCCCGCCGAGATGCCCTTGGGGGCCTTCGGGCCCACTGCCGCGAGGACCGAGGCCTTCGCGCCGTCGGGATCCTTCATGCCGAGCACGATCACCGAGTCGGGCGACTTCTGCTTGATGCGGTCCGCGAGATCGCGGAGGCGCTTGATTCCCTCGGCGTCCGGCGCCGTTTGGGCGGCCACCACGTGGGTCGTTCCGAACTTGCGCGCCTTCGAGAGCATGTCGTCGACCTCGCCGCCGGCGCTCTTGGCCTGCAGCTGCTCGACCTGCTTGCGGAGGTCGCGCTCCTGCGTGAACAGGCGCTCGATCTTGCCCATGATCTCGTCCGCGCTCGAGGCCCTCAGGCGGTCGCGGATCGCCTTGATGTCGTTGTCGCGGCCGCGCAGGTACTCGAAGGCGCCTTTCGACGTATACGCGATGATCCGGCGGACGCCGGCGGCGATGCCGCTCTCGTTGCCGATCTTGAACATGTGGATCTCCGACGAGTTGTCGACGTGCGTGCCGCCGCAGAGCTCGACGGAGAAGTCGCCGACTTTCACCACGCGCACCAGGTCGCCGTATTTCTCGCCGAAGAACGCGATGGCTCCGGCGGCGATCGCCTCGTCCTTGCCCATCTCCTTCTTCGAGACCGGCTGGGCGGCCCAGATGCGCTCGTTGATCATGTCCTCGATGCGCTTGAGCTCGACCTCGGTGAGAGGCTGGAAGTGCGAGAAGTCGAAGCGCAGGAGGTCCGGCGCTACGAGCGAGCCCGCCTGCTTGACGTGCTTGCCGAGAACCTCGCGAAGCGCCCAGTGCAGCAGGTGGGTCGCCGTATGGTTGCGGGCCGTGAGCGCGCGCACCTCCTCGTCCGTCTCCTGCCGGTAGGTCTCGCCCACGCGGATGGTGCCTTTGAGCGGGCGCAGGTGCGCGACGATCAGGTCGCCCACGGGCTTCTGCACGTCGATGACCTCGGCCTCGAAGCCGCTGTCGGAGACGATCCGGCCGCGGTCGCCGACCTGGCCGCCGCTTTCGCCATAGAACGGGGTTTCCCCGAAGACGGCCTCGATGATCGCGCTCTTCTCGGCGGAGTCCGCCGAAGCCGCGAGACCCGGCGCCGTGAACAGGTCGACCGGCTTCACGCCCTTCTCGTCGGTCACTAGGAGCGCAAGGCACTTCGACTGCGCGAACGTGCGCTCGTATCCCACGAATTTGGGCAGCTGGCCCTTCGCTTTGAGATCGCCCGCGATCTTCATGTAGATCGCGTTGACGGCCTCCTCGCCGGAGCCTTTCCAGTGCTTGCGGGACTCCGAGCGCTGGCGGTCCATGGCTTTCTCGAAGCCGACCTCGTCGATGGTGATGCCGGATTCGGCGCAGATCACGCGCGTGAGGTCGAGCGGGAACCCGTAGGTGTCGTAAAGCTTGAAGGCGACGTCGCCCGGCAGGGTTTTCGACCCGGAAAGCTTCGCACGCTCCTCGTCGAGCAGCTGCAGCCCGCGCTCGAGGGTGCGGAAGAACTGCTCTTCCTCGGCCATGACGGCCTTTTCGATGAAGGCGCGCTTCTCGCGCAGGTCCGGATAAGCGTCCTGCATCTGCTCGATCACGAAGCCCGCGGTCTTGTGCAGGAACGGCCCGTTGAAGCCGAGCTTCTTCCCGTGGCGGATCGCGCGGCGGATGATGCGCCGGAGGACGTAGCCCCGGCCCTCGTTCGAGGGCAGCACACCGTCGCCGATCAGGAACGCCGTCGCGCGCGAGTGGTCGGCGATCACGCGGAAGGACACCGCGGTGTCGTTATTTCGGGCATCTGGGCCGAGCCCAGATGCCGCCTTCGGCTCGTAAGACATCTTCGCGAGCTCCGCCGTCTTGCGGATGATGTCCTGGAAGATGTCGGTATCGTAGTTGGTGTCGACGTCCTGGAGGATCGAGGCGATGCGCTCGAGCCCCGCGCCCGTGTCGACCGAGGGCTTCGGAAGCGGCGTGAGCTTGCCGGAAGGGTCGCGGTCGAACTGCATGAAGACCAGGTTCCAGAACTCCATGTAGCGGTCGCAGTCGCAGCCCATCGCGCAGGTGGGCTTTCCGCAGCCGTACTTCTCGCCGCGGTCGATGAAGATCTCGCTGCAGGGGCCGCACGGTCCCGTGTCGCCCATCGCCCAGAAGTTATCCTTCTCGCCGAAGCGGTAGATGCGGTCCTTGGGGACGCCTTCCTGCTTGTGCCAGATCTCGGCCGCCTCGTCGTCCTTCTCGAAGACGGTCACGTAAAGGCGGTCCTTCGGCATCTTCAGCTCGTTCGTGACAAACTCCCAGGCGAACCTGATCGCGTCCTTCTTGAAGTAATCGCCGAAGGAGAAGTTGCCGAGCATCTCGAAGAACGTGTGGTGGCGGGCGGTGTAGCCCACGTTCTCGAGGTCGT
>CAYZKI010000026.1:4045-16724 GCA_964478745.1 uncultured Bacteriovoracaceae bacterium | reverse complement strand
TGCCGGAAGTCGAAGTGAAGAACTATACGGGCCTGTCGCTGACCCGTGACGCGGTACGGGACGCCGGGCCCGGGTCAATGCCCGCGGATCCGGTCGCCGCGGCGACCGAAACAGAGGCGGCAATCCCGGCGAGGCGCTCTTGCTCCGGTCGCCGCGGCGACCGGATTCAGCTGCTCGCGCTCTGGTACCGCGCGAGCCCGCGCTTCCAGAGAAAGGCGTTGATCGCGAAGAATCCCAAAACGATGCCGGCCGTGAGTCCGTACTCCCAGGGTTCGAGCCCCTTCAGGAGCGCCCGCGCCGGCACGCTTCCGATGAAGGCGAACGGAAGGATCGTGAGGATCAGGTAGCGCACCATCGGAGGGAACAGGGTGTCGGGCTTCGTCGCGATCGCGAAGAACTGGTAGTAGAGGCGTGACATCGCCCAGCTGCGCTCGGTCCAGAAAACCCAGATCGAGAAGATGAATCGCAGAAGGAGCGCGACGAGGCATCCGAGAAGCAGCCACAGCGGAACGAGGGCCCAGCGCCATCCGCCTTCGAAGCCGGCCGGACCGGCGTAGTAGACCGCGATCGAGAGCCCGAGGATGAAATTGAAGACGTTGGTGAGATTGATGTAGCGGGTGAGGGTGAGGAACAGAGGATGGATCGGTTTCGTGAGCAGGATGTCGAGCTCCCCTTGGTTCACGAGATCCGAGAACTCCCAGAAGTTGCGCTGGAAGAAGGTCGTGAAGATCGCGTCCGACGCGAAGAAGATCCCGAGGAAGAAGAACACCTGCTCCTTGTTCCATCCGGCGAAAGTATCGACGTTCGCGTAGATCACGCCGAACAGGGAAAGCTCGACGGCCATCCAGACGATGTCGACGACGAGACCGGTGAGGAAGTTGGTACGGTAGACGGCCTCGCGGACGAAGTTGTTCTTGATCTGGACCCCGTAGACGCGGAAGTAGCGTCTCAGGCCCGAAAGGGGCGGGAGGGAATTCGAGTCGGCGCTCGGAGCGGATTTCATGGTCGTCCCCTCACCCGCCCAGGCTCAGATAGCGCTTGATCGTGAAGCCCCAGCTCACGCGGATCATGATGAAGCCCAGGATCATCCACCCGAATCCCAGGGCCAGGTTCTGGAGGAACTCGGCGTGGGTCCATTTGCCGAGGGCGTACTCGGTCGGGCCGAACACGTAGAGGTAGAACGGGGTCGACTTCCAGATCCACTGCATCGACTCGGGGAACAGCCCGAGGTGGATCATCTCCCCCGAGAGCAGGCCGACGAGCATGTTCTTGATCATCAGCACGCTGTAGGCCTCCTCCCAGAAGAAGGCCGTCGTCGCGAGGACGGCGCCGATCTGGTAGTGGATGATGTTCCCGACGAGCGCCATGACCGTCGCGCCGATCATGCGCTCGGGTGATACGCCGAAGAAAGGACCGATCAGGATTCCCGCCCCGAGCGAAAGGCCCGCGACGAGAAGGCGCGGAGCCATGCCGCGGATGTAGACGAACTCGACGACGCTCACGGGACGAAGCAGATAGTTCGAGAGCTGGCCGGAGCGGATCATCTCCTGGAGCTCGAAGTCGTGATCCCCGCCCCGGATCTGGCTGAACAGGATGCTGGCCAGCGTGTACTGGATGAGCTCGTTGTAGCTCAGCCCCGCGACCTCCGAGTTTCCGCCCACCTTGAAGATCGCGTACCAGAGGACCATCTGGATCGCAGCCGGAACCATGGCCGAGCCCAGAAGCTCGAGGAAGAACTCGATCCGGTAGGCGGTCGCGTCCTGGAATCCGTTCTTGAGGGCGGCCAGGCGCCACAGGAGTTTGCCTCGCGAGAAGGCGATCATGCGTTCGGCCCCATCGCGCGGTCTTCTTCATAGAGCCGCTGGATGACGTTCTCGAGGCTCTGCTCCTCGATCCCCATGTCGATGACCGTGTACCGCGCGATCATCTTCTGGATCAGTCCGACGATCTGGTCCTTGCCGGTCGTGAAGTAGACGGTCTTCGACGCCTCTTCGCCCGAGTCCGGCGCTTCGCCTTCTCCGGCCTCGCCCTCTTCGTCGCCGCCGACCTCGATCGCGCTTTCCTTGAGACCGGTGATCTGGGCAAGCTCCGCGACCGGCGGCGCCTGGAGGAACCGCATGCGCACGCGCTGCTCCCCCGCGCGGGTGAGCCCGTTCGGGGTCCCGTCGTAGATCATCTCGCCCGAGCGGAGGATCAGGACTCGCGAGCAGAGCCGCTCGATGTCGTCCATGTTGTGGCTCGTGAGGATGATCGTGGCCTTCTCCCGCTGGTTGAAGACACGGAGGAACTCGCGGAGCTTGTGAGCCGCCAGCACGTCGAGGCCGATCGTCGGCTCATCGAGGAAGATCACCCGCGGCCAGTGGATGATCGCGCCGATGAGCTCCATCTTCATGCGCTCGCCGAGGGAGAGGCGGCGGATCTGGGTATGAAGGTGCCTGTTCACGTCGAGCAGTTCGGCGAGCGTGTTGAGCCTCTCGCGGTAGTCCTTCTCGGGTATCTCGTAGATCGCGCGCAGCAGGTCGAACGCGTCGACCGCGGGCAGGTCCCACCAGAGCTGCGCCTTCTGTCCCATGACCAGGGCGATCTGCCTGCGGAAATCGATCGACCTCTTGAAGGGCTCGTACCCCAGTACCGTCGCGGATCCGGTCGACGGGGGAATGAGGCCCGAGAGGATCTTGAGAAGAGTCGTCTTGCCGGCGCCGTTCGCGCCGATCAGCCCGTTGAAGCTTCCGGGCTCGATCGAGAACGAGACGTTCTTGAGGGCCAGGTGCGTCTGGTATTGAGGGCTGACCAGGAGCTTGAAGGCGCCCTTGAGCCCCTCCTCCTTCTTGGCCGAACGGAACTCGCGGCTGACACCGCGGACTTCAATCACGCCTTTCTTGGCTTCCAATCAGAGGTCCCTTCCCCGGTCGATGTCTGTTCAGTCTTTGATGAGCTGCCTGGAGCCCGCGGCCGTCTTGCCGGTCAGCGATTTCACGAAGGCGTTGTAACGGGTCTGGACCGGCTTGTTGTCCCCGAACTCGGAAGGCTGAAGCATCCGATCGACGAACGCGCGGTCGACCGGGAACGCGGTGATCAGCCGGGCCGGATCCTTACCCTCGCGAACCGAGTACACCAGCAGCGCGGCGTTGTCGGGGCTCGGATTCGGATACATGAGGAAGTCGGTGAAGAGCGTGACCTCCACGGCCGTCGCCGATCCGGGCTCCTTCACGAGCGCGGTTTCCTCGATCCGGTGAATCGAGATGCCCTTGAACTTGTAGGCCTTCAACGCCTGGGCGGGCTTCGCCTCGCGCTCGAGGCGAGCGATGCGGTGGGCGTCGTCGCGGAAGGCGACGCGGGCCGCGAGGTAGGTCACGTTCGTATAGAGGGTTCCTTCGGACGGAGTGGGCCCGAGGGTGCCGATCGGGATTCCGAGACCCTTCTCGAGCTTCCCCGAAACCCAGCGGTCCCGCTTGAAGCCGAAGGGCGTCTTGAGAACGCTGAACAGGTAACCGTACGTGTGGATCGTGCCGGCGTGCACGACGTTGTTGACCGCGGCCGGGACGTTGAAGAACGAGGTCAGCGCGTCGAGAATCGCCGGGTGGACCGTGGTGGCCTTGGCGATCTCGTCGAAGTTGATGCTCTGGCCCCAGAGGCCCTTCATGAACTTCGAGCCCGAGTCGGCCTGGATGTCGGCGTAGAGATCCGGAAGCTGCTGTTGAAGCCTGGGCATGATGCCGCGTGCGCTCGAGGCGTTGGCGACCAGGTCGCGCGCCACCGCCGCCCAGGGGCAGTCCTGCTGGGTCTCCCCGACGGAAAGATCCGGGCAGACGAAAGGCTCGGCCCGCGCGGACGACCCGAGCCCTAGGCTGAGTGCGGTCATGAGACCCAGGATGACGACTTGGCACTTCATGGATTTCATCTTCGCGGTCGTACCACAGTCGTGTAAGGTGGCGCCATGCCGCCGCTGAAGAAAAGCCTGGGCGAGGTTCTGATGGCGATCGCCCTGGTCGGTGCCCTGATCCGGACCCAGCTCGACGAGGTTCCGGGGCACTACCGCATGTTCGTCGGCGCCGCCGAGGCGCTCTGGAGGAACGAGCGCGCGTACGACGTGCCCTGGGTGGGGAACCTGTTTTTCTACTCTCCCGGTTGCGCGATGTTCTTCTTCGGTCCGCTCTCCCTTCTGCCGGAGAGGCTGGGCTTGTTCATCTACCTCGCCCTGTCGGCCGCGGTCTTCTGGATCGGCCTGGTCCGTTTCTCCCGTCTCCTGCTTCCCCGGGACCGGATGAACCTGCTTTGGGTCCTCCTTTTCACGCATTTCTTCTCGGGCCTGGTTGCCCACAAGGTCGAGCTCTTCAGCGCCGGGATCTTCTTCCTGGCCTGCGAGGCGTGGGTTCGGGGGCGCGGAGGGTTCCTGGCCGGTTTCCTCATGGGAGCGATCGCGACCTGGAAGCTCCAGCCGATACCCGCGCTGGGTCTCGCATGTCTCGCGGCCGTTCCTTATAGAAGGGACTGGATGAAGCTCTGGGCCGGAGTCGCGTCAGGCCTCGCGGTTTCACTCGCGCTTCCGTTCGCGTTCCTGCCCCTTTCTTACGGCGTCCAGGAACACCAGGCATGGCTGGCGTCGCTGAACCGATATTCGAGCGAATCCTACGACTCCTACGACAACCTCTTCGCGCTCGCGAAGAACACCTTCGGCATCGCGATCAGCTTCGAAGCCTCCAAGCGCATCACCCTGGCCGCCGCGGCGCTGGCCGCCGGGCTGATGATCGCTTGGCTGCGGAAGTTCGCCCGGGATCCGTCCCGCTTCACCCTCGGACTCGCGGTGGCGCTCGCGATCGGCTACGGCTACACGACGCTCCTGTCGCCTCTTCAGCAAGTCAGCGCCTACACCCTCTTCGCCCCGGTCTTCCTGCTCGCCGCCTACTTCCGAGAAAGCAGCGAGGGCCGAACCCGCAAGCTCTGGACCGCGGGGATCATCGCAACCTTCTTCGTTCTCAGCATCTCGTACTCGGGCCTGATGCCCACCGACCTCAGAAGCTGGGCCCGAGGCACACCCCTGCGACCCGTGGCCTGCCTCTTCCTACTCGTAGCCACACTAGCCGCCGCGAGCAGGCAAACCCGGCTTTCCACCCCCAAATTCTCTTAGTCCCCCAAGAAACCGACGAGCGAAGCGAGTCATCGGCCCCCGAAGGGGGGCGCCGGGGGAGGCCCGGAGGAGTCGAGCATCGCGAAGCGATGCGAGAGGGGCTCGGGCGTTAAGATGGTGGGTTGGGACGGAGTCGAACCGCCGACACATGCCTTTTCAGGGCATTGCTCTACCGACTGAGCTACCAACCCATCTCGATGCGGTAGATCTGTGAGTTAGTCGATCCACATCCAAAACGCAATACGCGGTTTGGGAAGCCGAATCAGATCTCTTCGGAATCCGAGGACTCGCCCTCGGTAATGGGGACGGTCTCCTCGTGGGCTGGCTGCGTCGAGGCATCGAGCGAGCTCAAGATGGCCTGTAACTCGCGAGCGGAGTGGATGCGATAGTCGTAGGCGCGGGCGTGCTTGCGGAGGATGGCCTCGACGAGACGGATCCGGCGCGCGATCGATTCCACTTGATCGGAAGCGACCGGATCGAAGGCGCCTTTGGATGAAGCCACGGTCTTCTTCTGGACGGCAGGCTCGGGCGCGGCTGCAGCCGGCTGAGCCCGAAGCTGAGATCGGGGTTGGACCAAGGGTTGGGCCTGGGGCTGGGACGGAGTCTGGTTCCGCTGAGCTCTAGCCGGAGGGGGCGTCTGAGGCGGAGCGGAGAGCACCTTCATGCTCCCGGACCCCGATGCGGGAATCAGACCCGGGTCGATGGCGGGGTATTGCTCGAGCTGAGCCGCTTGAGCGGAAGAGATCGCCGACAGAAGGACCAAGGCAAGGAAGGCAGGCACCCAAGGCGTGTTCATGGGCGCCTGAATAGCAATTTTAACGCACCGAGTCAATCGGGTCGATCTCAGAACACTTCGCGCAGGACCTTGTCCAAGCGGCTGGCGAACTCGGAGCTGGGCTCCGAAACCAGGCAGTCTTTGACCCTGGGGCAATGATCCGTGATGAAGTTCTCGTCCAGGGCTCCAGCCTTCCAGCGAACGCTGAAGGCCGTGGTCATGTCGGGGTTGAAGTACCCGCGAAGGGTCCAAGTCGTACTGCTTCCCGCCCCCACGGCCGCCGTCGCGGCAATAGCACCCCAGCCGATCGGATTGCTCATCGTGACGGCCGCGCCGGCGCCGGCCAGGGCTCCGCCTGCGATGACGAACAGGCCGTCCGAGATGAACATCCGAATTTGCTGCCGGTTGTACTTCGAGCGCTTGGTTCGAAGCTCGTCGAGGTAGTACTTCTGCCGGTGGCCGAGCATCGAGCAGTCGCGGCCAGAGGACTCGCGGCAGTATTCGAAAGTTACTGATTTGTCAGCGTTTTGGGTGACGCGAACGAACCCGGGGTCGTGGAGCGAGAGGACGTCCCCGCCGGCATGGGCCTGCGGCAGGACAGTAACGAGGGACAGGAAGAGCAGGGTCGAGAGCGACGCGATTCGTGATGTCGACATAGGTCACCGCCTCTGACCGCCCGTTCTATCTCTTTTGACGCAACGAGTCAAAGCTGGGCCGGTGAAGGCATTTCCAAGCCCCTTTCCCTCCTGCCGAGCGGTGTAAATCCCGAATCTTCCAAAAAAATTCAGAAATTGAAGGATTCGCGAGTTGACAAGGCGTTGACCGTATCCAATATACGTCCAGAACAATCCGCTTATTGGCCCAGGGGGGCCCTTTTTTTGGAGGTTAGATCCTATGCAAGTCAGACCGTTGCATGACCGCGTGCTTGTGAAGCGTTTTACTGAAGAAGAACGCTCCAAGGGCGGCATCATCATCCCGGATACCGCAAAAGAGAAGCCCATCCAGGGCGAAATTATCGCCGTCGGCCAAGGCCGTATCGGCGATGACGGCAAGGTCCGTCCGCTCGACGTGAAGAAGGGCGACCGCGTCCTTTTCGGCAAGTATGCCGGCACCGAGATCAAGATCGACGGCGATGAGTTCCTCATGATGCGTGAGGAAGACATCCTGGGCGTTCTTCAGAGCTAAGATTTTTTCCCACGTACTTTGGAGGTACTGATTCATGTCCGCTAAGGAACTTCGTTTTTCTGAGGACGCCCGCGTCGCCATTCTGAACGGCGTCAACGTCCTCGCCAATGCAGTGAAAGTCACCCTCGGTCCCAAGGGCCGCAATGTCGTCATCGAAAAGTCGTTCGGCGCTCCGAACGTCACCAAGGACGGCGTCACGGTCGCCAAGGAAATCGAGCTCTCCGACAAGTTCGAGAACATGGGCGCTCAGATGGTCCGCGAAGTCGCTTCGAAGACCAACGACGATGCCGGCGACGGCACGACGACCGCGACCGTTCTCGCTCAGGCGATCTACCGCGAAGGCGCCAAGATCGTGGCAGCCGGCCACAACCCGATGGAGCTGAAGCGCGGCATCGATAAGGCCGTCGAGACCGTCATCGGCGAGCTGAAGAAGATCTCCAAGCCGATCAAGGATCAGAAGGAAGTCGCGCAGGTCGGCACCGTCTCCGCGAACAACGACTCCGAAATCGGCCGCATCATCGCTGAAGCGATGGAAAAGGTCGGCAAGGAAGGCGTGATCACGGTCGAAGAATCCAAGACCGCCGAAACCACCCTCGACGTCGTCGAAGGCATGCAGTTCGACCGCGGCTACCTCTCTCCGTACTTCGTCACGAACCCGGAGCGCATGGAAGCCGTCCTCGAGAGCCCCTACATCCTGATCTACGACAAGAAGGTCAGCTCGATGAAGGACCTCCTGCCTGTTCTCGAGAAGGTCGTTCAGCGCTCGAAGCCTCTCGTCATCATCGCTGAAGAAGTCGAAGGCGAAGCTCTCGCGACCCTCGTCGTGAACAAGCTCCGCGGCACTCTCCATGTGGCTGCGATCAAGGCCCCGGGCTTTGGCGACCGCCGCAAGGAAATGCTCCAGGACATCGCCGTCCTCACCGGCGGCAAGGTCATCTCCGAAGACCTCGGCCACAAGCTCGAGACCACTCGTCTCGAAGACCTCGGCCAGGCCAAGAAGATCACCATCGACAAGGACAACACGACGATCGTCGACGGCGCAGGCAAGAAGGCTGACGTCGAAGGCCGCGTGAAGACCATCCGTGCCCAGATCGAGGAAACCTCGTCCGACTACGATCGCGAAAAGCTCCAGGAGCGCCTCGCGAAGCTCGTCGGCGGCGTGGCCGTGATCAACGTCGGCGCGGCGACCGAAGTCGAAATGAAGGAAAAGAAGGCCCGCGTGGAAGACGCACTGAACGCGACTCGCGCGGCCGTCGAAGAAGGCATCGTTCCGGGCGGCGGAACGGCTCTTCTCCGCGCTTCGCTCGCTCTTGCCGGCATGAAGGGCCTGAGCCCCGAACAGCAGGCAGGCGTGAACATCATCAAGCGCGCCCTCGAAGAACCGCTGCGCCAGATCGCTGGCAACGCGGGTTACGAAGGCTCGATCGTGGTCGATAAGGTCGTCAACGGCGCGAACAACGTCGTCGGCTGGGGCTTCAACGCCCTGACCGAGAAGTACGAAGACCTCATCGCCGCGGGCGTCATCGACCCGGCCAAGGTCTCGCGCTGCGCGCTGCAGAACGCAGCTTCCGTCGCGAGCCTCATGCTCACCACCGAAACCCTCATCGCTGAAAAGCCGAAGAAGGAAACCGCTGCTCCGATGGGCGGCGGCATGGGTGGAATGGGCGGCATGGGCGACATGATGTGATCATGTCGGCCTGACAGGTCGTCAAAGTACGAAAGCCCCGGAGAGGAAACTCTCCGGGGCTTTTTGCTTGATGGCGCCTCCTTAATACAGGCGCGGCACGAAGGCGGGAGTCCTGCTCTTGTAGCGTTCGAATTCCGGGTGCCCTTCGTATTTGCGCTCGAGCATCGGCACCCCGGAAACGAAGCGAAGCAGGTAAGTGATGACCAGGGGGCCAATGATCGCGGCGAAGCCTCCGGGGGCCTTCAACGACAGGATCCAGATTCCCCACCAGAGCATGGCTTCGCCGAAGTAGTTCGGATGTCGGCTGCGGCTCCAGAGTCCGCTCTGGATCAGATGCCCGTGATTGGCGGGATCTCTCTTGAACCGGGCAAGCTGAAGGTCCGCGATCGCCTCGAAGAGGAAGCCCCCGCAGAATACGGCAAGTCCCAGCCATTCGACCGCTCCGAGCTCACCGCTTCCGCGGTCCGCGACGGAGACGATCAACGGAGACGAGACGATCCCCATGAAGAACCCCTGAAGCAGCCAGACTTGAAGGTAGGAGCGCCAATAGAAGGTCCTGCCCCACTGCTCGCGCCACGCCTGGTATCGGAAATCCTCCTGCCGCGATCGGTTGCGAGTGGCGATATGGAGTGAAAGCCGGAGAGCCCAAAGCAGGATCAGGCTGAGCACGAGCCAACCTCGGAGATTAGGCTCGCCGGCGCGGAAAGCCGTGAGCGCCCCGATCAACAGAAAGCCGGGGCCCCAGAAGACATCCGCGATGTCATTGCGGCGAAGGACGAGGGAAACGACGAAGCCCACGCTCATGTAAACCCAGATTCCCATCGTGACTTCGAGCAGCGGAATGTCGTTCATCCCCGAATGATCAGCTGGAACGAGCGACTTGGAAAGGGCGGCGCCGGCCCCCGTCACGCATGGACACATCCTATTCCTCTATGAGAGTAATCCGGGCATGAGTGCCTTCGATTCCTCTTCCTCTGATGACGCCATGCGCGACCGCTGGATCAAGTGTATTTCGACCCAAGGGAACATCCGTGGCGTTTCGATCAATGCCACGAACCTGATCAATACCCTCGCCGAAGCTCATCAACTCAAGGGAGTTCATGTCCAGGCGCTCGGGGAGTCGGTGATGGGCGCCCTCCTGATCGCCTCGTATTGCAAGCCGGGCGAGCGGATCAACCTGAACATCCAGGGCTCGGGACATACTCAGCAGGCATTCGTGGATGCCGACCCCATGGGCACGGTTCGGGGCTACGTGATCGGCCGCGAGGCGGCGTTCGGCGAATCCGAGGACGGCGAGAAGGAAGGCCCCTGGGGGACGGGACTGCTTTCCGTTCTGCGCACGAAGGGACAGGAAGGCGAGAAACCTTATATCGGGACGGTTCCTCTCCTGACCGGGCACCTCGCAAAAGATCTGAGCTTCTACTGGGTGCAGAGCGAGCAGGTTCCCTCGGCTGTGGGCCTGGCCGTGAACCTCGAGGGCGACCGTGTCCTTTCCGCGGGGGGCTTTCTCGTGCAGGCGCTTCCGGGCGCCAATCCCCAAGAGCTGAAGCTCATCGAGCAGCACATCAACGAGCTTCAGTCACTCGCCGCGCGCGTGGCTGAGAACGAGGATCCGATGCACCTGCTCTCGCAGATCTTCCAGAGCACCGCTTTCATGGTGATCGAGGACAAGCCGCTTCACTTCGAATGCAACTGCTCCTGGGAGCGGGTGATTCGCGCGCTCGCCCTCGTGGGAAACGAGGAGCTCAGAAACATCCTCGAGCAGGACAAGACCGCCTCCGTTCGTTGCGATTTCTGCGCGAAGGAATATTCGGTCGATGCCCGGACGCTCAAGGACCTGATCGACAAGACTTCGAGCTGACAGCCGGGATCAGAACGTGACGCCGGCGTGGAGCAGGAACGAGGTGTAGGTGCCGCCTACGTCGATCTGGCTGCCGTTCGCGGCCGCTCGGCTCGAGCCGAAGACGTCGTGGAAGGTGAGCGCGGCGCCGAAGAAGAGCTGATCGGTGAGCTCCAGGTCGATGCCAGGTCCGAGATGAACACCGAAGAGAATCGGCGAGACCGAGGAGTTGGTGACCACGCCACCGTTGTTCACCAGCACCTGGTAGCTCGGCTTGTAGAAGCCCAGCCCGAACACCAGATACGGGACGACCTTGTCGTACCAGGCGAGGTTGGTGCGAAGACCTGTCAGGAGAGTCGTCATCGAGAACTGGCCGTCCGAGTGCTCGGAGTAGCCCAGGCTTGTGTCGAACCCGAAAAGATTGCTGACGCCGTAGGTGTAGTGAATCTGCCCGCCGATGTTGTCGTTATAGTTGGCGCCGAGATCTCCCATCAGGAAGACTTGGCCGACATCGAGCGCGAGATTGTTCGATCCCGGTGAGTACGGGCTGACTGGAGCTGATCTTTCGGATTGGGTGAAGGAGGGCCGACGATTTGCGGTGGATTCGTTAGAAGCCGCGGCCCAGGAAGGTTCTGTAGCCCAGCTCCCTGTCGAAGCTGCGACCTGGTTCGTCGGGATTACCCAAAGAATCAGGATCGCAACTCCGACCGGAACTGCAGCCTTTGAGACACGAACCGCCGAAACTTTGTGAACAAGCGCCATTACTCAAGTGTAACGGCCTTTATTTCGAGCGGCAAATCAACGTGCCGGAATCAGATTACTGATTCAGGACCGCCGCGCGATTGGCGGTGGTGGTGTCTTCGAAACGAGCCATGTCGCCGCCGACCTTAGCCTGAATGAAGCCCGAGAAGGAGCCATCGCCATGACGGATGATTTCCTTGAGGAGCTCAACCGACGGCTGAGTCTTGGCCTTCTTCTCGCTCTCATAAAGGAGCTGAGTCAAAGTAGCGGCGGTGATGTCGTTCTTGGTCTTGTTGTCGATTACGCGCAGATCTTCGCCAGCCTTAATCATCTTGGCGATTTCGTCGAGCGTCACGTAGCTGGACTCGTGAGTGTCGTACAGCTTACGGTTTTGATAGCGCTTAATGATCTTAATTTCTTTCATAGTTCCCCCTATGTGTCCAAGGCTTGCTGGAGCGCTTTAGTCGGAATTCTTAAACCCCTATGAACTCCGAATCCGGCGAACCAATTTTTCTGTCCGAACTTCTTCCACTTCACCCCGCTCAACGTCAACAAAATGCCTGTTTTGCCGGGCTGAAAAACACCGCTTAACGCTGCCACACTGAGACAACACGGAGTGTTGCCACATTGTGTCAAAGCGGGTCTTTTAGCCAAATAACAACCCGCTGCGCTAAAGTCAAGGGTCCCACCGGAAGCGGGATCACGTGACCGACGATGCTTCGACGGGCGGCATTTGCAGCTTGTAGGCCACGCGGGCGACAAGGGGATCACCGCGGGAATTTACAGTTTTTCCGGGGAAACTCCGATGCATGAATTCGGAGGGCCTCCGAGCCATGAATCCTCTCTCCGCAGTCATCTCGGATCGCAGGGACCGCGACAATTTCTTAATAGTTTCAGCGGTTTGTGCCGCGCTATGGCTAACGAGCTGCTCTAGCGCACCCGTGTCGCAAGAGTCCGCTGAGCGATCGACGAGCAACCCTGCGGTGCCTCAGACGGCGAAAACCGAACTCCCTCCCGCGCCTCCTCCCGGCTCGTCCGCGGAAGCCACGGCGGAGTACCACTTTGCATTAGCGCAGGCGTACGTTGCAGAAGGAAACCCTGATCGCGCAATCGAGGAGTTCAAGCTCGCTCTGATGTACGACACGAGCTCCGCGCTGATCCACGCTCGCCTCGCTACCGAGTACATCAAGAAGGGCATGCTCAGCGCCGCGATGGAAAGCTGTAAGGAAGCTCTCCGCCGCGATCCTCAATTCCTGGACGCTCGCCTGATCCTGGCCGGCCTCTATTCGACTTCGCACGAAAACGATTCCGCTCTCGCGGAGT
>CAYZKI010000026.1:3623-4035 GCA_964478745.1 uncultured Bacteriovoracaceae bacterium | reverse complement strand
TACGATCGCGTGCTGAAACAGGACCCGAGGCACGAAGAAGCCGCGGTCTACAAGTCCCAGGTCCTGCTCGAGACCGGAAGGACGGCTCAGGCCACGCAAGTCCTGCGCGATTTCGCGCGCAAGAATCCCGAATCGGTTCTGGCCTGGTACCATCTCGCTCGCGCCGAGCAGGCCGCCAACCGCTACGCCGAAGCCGTGAAGGCCTACGAGAAGACGATCGAGCTTCGCCCGAATTTCGCGCAGGCGGGACTCGCGCTCGGCTACCTCCACGAGGAGCACGGGAAGCCCGCGCAGGCGATGGCCACCTACCAGGCTCTCTATGAAGAGACGCAGGATCTCATGGCGGCCAATCGCATGGCGACCCTTCTTCTGAAGGACGAAAAGTACGAGAAGGCCGCCGTCTACCTGAACG
>CAYZKI010000026.1:617-3613 GCA_964478745.1 uncultured Bacteriovoracaceae bacterium | reverse complement strand
CCTGAACGCCATCCGTAACGCCGACCCGGAAGACCTCAATGTCCGCGTGAAGCTCGGCCTGGTCCAGATGCAGCTCAAGGACTACGAAACGGCGATCAAGACATTCCAGGAAATCCTGGCGCGCACTCCCACGTCCGATCGGGTTCTCTATTATCTGGGAAGCCTCTATGAGGAGACCCGCCAGAACGACCTGGCGATCGAGACTTTGAAGAAGATCGAGCCGAGCTCCAAGCTGTACTCGGAAGCGGTGCTTCATGTCGGGTTCCTGCTCAAGCAGGCCAAGCGCACCGACGAAGCCGGCAAGCTGATCGCGGAAGCGATCGCGAAGGCTCCGAAGGTCTCGGGCTTCTACATCTTCCAGGCGAGCCTGCTGGAGGAAGCGAAGGACGTGGACGGCGCAGTGGCGATTCTCGAGAAGGCGGCCGGGATGTTCCCGGACGACGAGCGTACGAAATACTACCTGGGCAGCCTCTACGATCGTCGCGGCGAGACCGACCGCGGCCTGGCCATGATGGAGAGCATCCTGGCGCAGAACCCGGAGAACGTCGATGCCCTGAACTACGTGGGTTACACGTGGACCGTCAAAGGGATGAGACTGGCTGACGCCGAAAAGCTGCTTCGCAAGGCGCTCAAGCTCAAGCCGGACAACGGCTACATCCAGGACAGCTGGGGCTGGTACCTGTTCGTGCGCGGCCGCCATCAGGAAGCCGTGGTCGAGCTCGAGAAGGCAGCGAAGCTTCGCCCGAACGAGCCCACGATCCTGGAACACCTGGCTGACGCGTATCTGAAGAACAATCTCTGGGAGAAGGCCCTGGCGCACTACCGCGAAGCCGCGAAGTACGCCGAGGACGAAGGCGCCCGCCGCAAGATCGAAGGCAAGGTGCGCAACATCCAGACCGAGTTCGCCAAGGACAAGTCGGTTCTCGAAGACCGTCTTCCGGCCGGCAAGGCCACCGACGGCCTCCGTCCGAACGACTGAGCTCTTCAACCCGCTAGGCAGTAACAAACCCTTGCGCCGTCGCTCGCGGTAGTGTCATCTAATTTGAGATGTCCGCGAACCTAATGCGCTTTTCCGTTGTGGGGTGGGTTTCCATCGTCGTTCTCGCGGGGTGCGCGCGCGCTCCGATCAGCCGCGACATGGAGCCCGAGACGCTGCTCCGCATGACGTGCGAACCGGGAGCGTCGGTGCAAGCGGTCGATGGCTCGGTCTGGCTCAAAGCGACGTCGAAGGATGCTTCCGGACAGTTCCCGGCCGACGTTCACGCCAAGGCCCCGAACCAGCTGAAGATGGAAGTGACGAACCTGATCGGCGGAACCGAGGCGCTGATCTCGGTCGACGGCACCAAGTACAAGATCGAAATCCCTTCCAAGACCCGGGACAAGAAGGACAAGAAGAGCGGCAAGAAAGGCTCGGGACCCTCTCCGGCGGAAGAAGGGAACCATTCCTGGGGCGGAATCCCGCTTCGCTGGGCGACGGACCTCTTCCTCGGCAGGATTCCCTGCCCACCGGCCGCTTCCATCAAGGAAGCGAAGCTCACGATCGACGACGAGCTGAAGCTGGTCGTCGAGACGCCTGCGAACCTGGGCTCCGACCCGCAGAAATTCGTCTATACGTTCCAGTCCTGGGAAGGCCGCCCCTGGGCCAAGGCCCTTCGATGGGAGAGCGGCGGCGCGCTGCCGGCCGCGGTCGATTTCCTTTTCGAGGACCCGGAACCCACCACGCGCAGCCCGAAGCGCTGGGAAGCGCGCTCCGACCGCGGCGAAGTCAAGATCCGGTGGAAGGATCGTCGGCCTCAGAGCTGATCTGACCAGGACATGAAAACTCTTCACCGCTTCGGATTGATGGCGGCAGTGGGACTCGGGCTTCTCTCCGGAGAGGCGTGCGTTCGAAGCCGCACCGATGTGCCCGGCACGGTCAACCTTCCCATTCCCGCGCGAATTCGGGGCCTCGACCCGATTTTCACGAACGATGTGTATACGGCGAACGAGTCCGGCCGCGCCTATGAAGGGCTGCTCGGATACCATTATCTCAAGCGGCCCTACCAGCTCGTTCCCGTGCTGGCCGAGTCGATGCCCGAGATCAGCAAGGACGGGCTCACCTACACCTTCAAGATCCGGAAGGGCGTTCTGTTCCAGGACGATGCGAGCTTCAAGGCGACGCAAGGCAAGGGCCGCGAGCTGACCGCCCAGGACTTCATTTATTCGTTCAAGCGCCTCGCCGACCCGAAGCTGCTCTCGACGGGCTGGTGGGTTTTCGACGGGAAGATCGCCGGCCTGAACGAGTGGCGGGAAAAGGCCACGAAGGGCCCTTCCAACTACGACGAGGAAGTGGCCGGGTTGAAGGCCCTGGATCCTTACACGCTTCAGATCAAGCTGAACTCGCGCTCGGCGCAGTTTCTCTACTACCTGGCCATGCCGTACACGTTCGCGGTGCCCCGGGAAGCCGTCGAGTTCCACGGCAAGGAGTTCGCGAGCCGCGCCGTCGGCACTGGGCCGTTCCGGCTCCACGAGTTCAAGGGGAACACGCGTCTGGTCTGGCTGCGCAACCCGACCTTCCGCAAGGAAACCTACCCGGCTGAAGGGGAGGAAGGCGACGCGGAAGCGGGCCTGCTCGAGGACGCCGGCAAGCCCCTGCCCCTTTCCGAGCGGCTGATCGTCACGGTCTTCGAGGAAAGCCAGCCCCTCTGGCTCGGCTTCATGGCCGGAAAGCTCGATATCGTCGGGTCGATCCCGAAGGACAACTTCGCCCAGGCCGTGACCGACCAGGGCGGGCTGACCGAGGAGCTGAAGAAGAAGAACGTCGTTCTCCACAAGTCCCCGCAGCTCGACGTCACCCACATCACCTTCAACATGGCCGATCCGGTGGTCGGGAAGAACAAGTACCTGCGGCAGGCCATGAGCCTGGTCTACGACGAGCGGCCCTTCATCGAGCTCTTCCACAACGGTCGGGCGCTTCCCGCCCAGGGGCCCATTCCGCCGGGACTGGCCGGGTTCGA
>CAYZKI010000026.1:0-607 GCA_964478745.1 uncultured Bacteriovoracaceae bacterium | reverse complement strand
GGCGAACGTCGACAAGGCCAAGGAACTCCTCAAGAAGGCGGGCTATCCCGAAGGAAAAGGGCTTCCACCGCTCGAGTTCAACACCGCCTCCGACCCGGCGTCGGTCCAGGCCGCCGAGTACGCTCAAAAGGCGTTCGCGCTGATCGGGATCCAGCTCAACGTGAACCAGTATTCCCGCCCGGAGTACGTGGCGGCGATCAAGAACCGCAAAGGGCAGCTCTGGTCGTTCGCGTGGGCGGCCGACTACCCGGATGCCGAGAACTTCCTGCAGCTGTTCTACAGCAAGAACGCGGCGCCGGGCCCGAACGACGCCAGTTACGCGAACGCCGAGTTCGACCGCCTCTACGAGAGGGCGCTGGCCATGAAGGATTCCGCCGAGCGCACGGCGATCTACAAGAAAATGGTCGCTATTGTGGTAGAGGATTGTCCGTGGATCTTCAACAGTCACCGGCTGGCCTTCGGCCTGACCCAGCCCTGGCTGAAGAACTACAAGCCTCACGAGTTTGATGTATCCGAGGCGAAGTACTATCGTAGTGCGGTAAGGTGAACCTGTGACCAGCCCCAAGCCACAAACCGAGAAAGTCCTCGAGGTGAAGAACCTCAAGGT
>CAYZKI010000025.1:12609-16973 GCA_964478745.1 uncultured Bacteriovoracaceae bacterium | reverse complement strand
CGATCTCAACGGGAGCGTGATCTCCACCGGTAGCGCTAAATTCGACTGAACCAGACGCAGTGCTCGGCAAAGGAGGCCGAAGACCATGAAGCAATTGATGATCACCGCAGCCGCTCTGCTTGCCCTCACGGGTAGCGCTCTCGCGGCGGACACTCCCAACATGACGGCCGAACAGCGGAAGAAGATGGCCGAGGCCCACGAGAAGATGGCCTCGTGCCTGAAGTCCGATCGCAGCATGGAGGAGTGCCATCAGGAAATGATGAAGTCCTGCCAGGAGCACATGGGCAAGGGCGGATGCCCGATGATGGGGCACATGGGCCACGGCCACGGCAAGGGCAAGCGGGAGAAGAAGTGAGCTCGATCTGCCTGAAGAAGGAGTTCACCGGGGTCGCGCTCGATCAGCTGATCGAGCGCGTCACCTCCGCGCTCAAGACGGAGGGCTTCGGGGTTCTCACCCGCATCGATCTTCACTCGAAGATCAAGGAGAAGCTCGGAAAGGATCTCGCGCCCGCGGTCATCCTCGGGGCCTGCAACCCCGAGCTGGCCTTCGAGGCCTATTCGGCCAACCCCGATGTCGCGAGCCTGCTGCCCTGTAATGCGGTGATCCGAGAGGTCGGGAAGCAGAGGTATTCGGTTGAGCTCGCCAAGCCGACCGCCCTGATGAGAATGGTGGGCGACGACAGGCTGGTCGGGCTCGCCGGATCGGCCGACGAGAAGCTGGCAAGGGCGCTCGAGAAAGTCTGAAGAGGCCCGACCGTTAGGCCTCGCCCGCGTGGCCCGCGGCGGACTCGGGGCCGACCCGGATCCGGAATACGCTTCCCTCGCCGGGCGCGCTGCGCTCGAGCGTCAGATCCCCGCCCAGCGCGCGCGCGAGGCGGCGCGAGATGGCCAGGCCGAGGCCCGTCCCGCCGAAGCGGCGCGATGAGGACGTGTCGGCCTGGCTGAAGGGCCGGAACAGTTTTTCCTGGTCCGCCGGGGAGATGCCGATGCCGGTGTCGCGGACGACGAACTCGAGCTCCTGCGCGGGCTGGTAGTACGGATGCGGTACCACCTTCACGTCCACCGCGACCGACCCGGTCTGCGTGAACTTGATGGCGTTGCCGATGATGTTGAGCAGGATCTGCTGCAGGCGCCCGCGATCCGACTCGACCAGGGTGGCCTTATTGGGAACGGAATTGAAGTCGAGACGAAGGTCCTTGCGCTGGGCCTCGAGCTGGGTCACTTCGCGGATCTCCTCGAGGAAAGGGCCGAGCTCGAACGAGGAGCGCTCGATGTCGATGTGGCCCGACTCGATCTTCGAGAAATCCAGGATATCGTCGATGATCCGGCCGAGGGTGATCGCGTTGCGTTCGATCGCCCGTGTGTATCCCTTGCGCCGGGCCTCGTCGAGGTCGTCGTCCGAAAGGAGCCCGGAGAAGCCGATGATCGCCGAAAGCGGTGTCCTGAGCTCGTGGCTCATGTTCGCCAGGAAGTGCGTCTTCGCGAGATTCGCGGCCTCGGCGGCGTCCCTGGCTTGCTTGATCAGGGCCTCGGTCTCCTTCTGAGCCGTGACGTCGAGAGTCGCCCCGATGGCACGGGTCCATCGTCCGTCGGGCTCGCGGATGGCTTTCACCAGGTCCCGGATCCAATGGACGCTGCCATCCGGCCAGACCACCCGGTATTCGAGCTCGAAATAATCGGGCTTGTCCCGCCCCGGCTCCTGGTTTCGCACCTGGAGCTCTCGGATGCGCTCGCGGTCCTCGGGGTGGAGGTGACGCAAATAGAAGTCGTAGTTCCACTCGACGGGAGACGAGTAGCCGAACATCTGATGGAAGTTCCCCGACTTCCAGACCATGCCGTCGGCAGGGGACCACTCCCAAAGGGCCAGACGCCCGACTTCGAGCGCGACGTTCAGCCGCTCCTGCATGCGTTCAAACCTCTTCCGGCTCTCGACCGTGTCCGTGACGTCGAACTGGAAGTTGATTAGCCCCTCGACCTTGCCGGCCTCGTCCTTGAGCGGGATCAGCGAGCCGCTGAAATACCGGGTGACCTTCGTCCCGTCAGGCTCGTCCATCTCCGCCGCGAGCTCGCGGTTGGGGGTCGGAATCCCTCCCTCGTAGATCTGGTTCGTGAGGGCGAGAAGGCCCTGGCGCTCGAGATAGGGAAGGGTATCGATCAGCTTCTTGCCGACGACATCCCGCTTCTTCGAGGCGGCTTCGAACGCGCGGTTGGCGAAAGCGAACACGTGCTCGGGCCCGATGGTGATGGCGATGGCCGCCGGCAGCTCGCGGAAGATCGCCCTCCAGCGCTTTTCCTCGAACTCGGCCCTGGCCAGGCGCGTTTCGAGTTCGGCGACGCGCCGCTCGAGCTCATGCGGGTCTCGGGAAATCTCGGTCATAGGATCTTTAGCAAAAACTTATCCCGTCGGCGGTGCCAATTGACAAGGGGGATCGTCCGAACCCCCGAGGCGCGCTGACTCGAAGAGTCAAACGGATCGGAGCCGCTACTCGCCTTTCTTTCCGGCCTGCTCCGCGCTTTCCAGGTTCACGGTGCCGGTCACCTCGGGTGTCACCTTCTTCCCGCCGAAGGCGTGACCGAGCGCGCTTCCGATCGCGGCCCAGGTGCCCACCTCCGGGTTGTCGAGCGACCCCTGGATCGGCACTCGCGCGCCCTGCGTGTCGTCCTTCTGGACGAGATCGGCGACCGTTCCGGTGAAGCTCTGCCAGAGCAGCGCGAAGGGCCCCCGGTTCGTGTCGCGGCTTGTTTCGACCACCTCCATGTCCTTCAGCACGGGCTTCACGTAGCCGGCGAGCTTCCCGTCCTTCGCCGCGAGCTCCAGGGCCAGGCTCATCGTTCCGCGCTCGATGTCGACGGCGGCGTAGCTGCGGAAGAAGTCGTTCATCTCGGCGAGCGGAAGGTCCTTCACCTCGAGATTCACGTCGAAATCCATCGGGTTCTTGAGCGCGTTGAGCTTCCCGTCGAGCTTGAAGGGCGCGTCCTTCATCGCGTCGCCGCGCACGCGCACGGTGGACGGGAGACTGGCGCTTCGCTCACGCGTGTTGGACAGGTCCAGCGCTTCGAGAGAGAGGTTGTGGAGATAGATGTCGGCAGGCGGGTCGGTGCTGAAGTTCCGGAAGTGAACCTCGCCGTCGCGTACCGCAAGGCGGTTGATTCTGAGCGGCACGAGATCGTTGACGAGCTTGCGCCAGTCCTCCGTCTTGACCTCGCGCTGCCGCCGCTCGGGCGTGGGGGCGTCGACGAAGTTGAGCTCGGCCCCCAGGATATCGATCTCGGCCACGATCTCCCCTTGAAAGAGAGCGCCCCATTGGACGGAAAGATCGATCTCCCGCGCGGCAAAGAGCGGGGCGGGCACCTTTCCTCCCCGCTTCTGCACGCGAAGGCCCTCGACCTGGTAGGCCCCGCGGATCAGGGCAAGATCGACGTCGGAAATCCGCCCGCGATAGTCGTCCATTTTCGCCAGGCGATCGTTGATGACGCGCTCGAGAACGAACGGCGCGGCGGCGCGAAGCGCGATCGCGGCGGCGACGAGGACGATCAGGGCCCGGCGGGTCCGTTTGAAAGGATGCTTCATGACAGAAGGAGCCGGTTGCAAGCCCGATGCGAGGCGCAGCCGGCTCTAGCTGGCCGCGTGAAGCCTTCGCCGTACCCGCAGCTTGCGGAGCTCCTCGACCCAGAGAACCAGGCTCGCCACCAAGCCGATGACGAGCACCTCGTCGAAGGGAATGGGCTGCGTGTGGAAGACGCGGTTCATGGCTGGAAGGTAGATCACGGAAGCCTGCAGCAGGTTTCCCGCGACAAGCCCCCCGATCAGCCAGCGGTTTCTCAGCAGGCTCATGCGGAAGACTGACTGAACGGGGGAACGGCAGTTGAGCGCGTTGAACCATTGACTGACGGCGAGCACGGTGAAGGTCGCCGTCTGGACCTCCGCGAAAGGGCGGCCGGTGGACAGGCCGTAGATGAAATATCCCAGCGTCGAGACGGCGATCGAGGGCGAAAGCAGCGCCATCCTCCGGAGCAGAGGGCGGGTGAGCAGGGGCTCGCCGAGAGGGATCGGAGGCTTGCGCATCTCGTTCCCTTCCGAGGGCTCCATGATGAGGGTGACGGTGAGCGCGCCGTCTGTGACCAGGTTGATCCATAGGATCTGGACCGCCGCGAGCGGGGGCGGGTAGCCCAGGATCAGCGCCGAGAGCAGGACCAGGATCTCCGCCACGCCCGTCGTGAAAAGGTACAGGATGAGCTTCTTGATGTTCGAATAGACGAGCCGCCCCTGTTCGACGGCATCGACGATGGTCGCGAAGTTATCGTCGGTGATGATGACCTTGGCTGCCTCCTTCGCGACGTCCGTCCCGGTGATCCCCATCGCG
>CAYZKI010000025.1:0-12599 GCA_964478745.1 uncultured Bacteriovoracaceae bacterium | reverse complement strand
CGTTCGCCTGGGCGAGCGCCGGGGCGTCGTTCACTCCGTCGCCGGTCATCGCGACCACCGCGCCGCGGGCCTGATAGGCGCTGACGATGCGAAGCTTCTGCGCCGGATGCACGCGGGCGAAGACGGAGATTGAGTCGAGCCTCTCCTGCAGCTGGCCGTCCGAGAGCCGCTCGAGCTCTCGGCCGTCGATCGCGATGTCGCCGGGGCGGACGATGCCGATCATCTGGCCGATGGCGCGCCCCGTCTCCTTGTGGTCTCCCGTGACCATGATCGGGCGGATGCCCGCGCCGCGGCACTGCTCGACGGCAAGCTTCGCCTCCTCGCGCGGCGGGTCGATCTGACCGATGAACCCGAGGAAAACGGCCCGGCCCTTCAGGGAGCCGGGATCGGTTTCGCCCTTCAGGCTTCCGCCGGGCACCTCGGCGAAGCCCAGCACCCGAAGCGCGCGCGAGGCCATGGCTTCTGCCGCGGCGAAGAGCTCCTGTCTCGCTCGTTCCTCGAGCGGGCAGAGCTCGAGGATGCTCTCGGGTGCGCCCTTGAGGACCAGGATCGTGCCCTGAGCACCTTGGCCGTCCCGCCTCGCGTCCCGATGCTCCGTCACCATCAGCTTCGTCGACGAGTCGAACGGGATCTCGGCGGTCCGAGGGTGCTCGCGGCGGAGCTCTTCCCAGCTTACCCCCGCTTTCGCTCCTGCCGTCAGCAGCGCGCCCTCCGTCGGATCGCCCACGATCGTCCAGGCCGAGCGTTCCTTTCCCTCGGCCGGGGGCGCGAGCTCGGCGTCGTTGCACAGAAGGGCGCATCGGAGGAGCGGAAACAGGGGATGGTTCCGTCCGATCGCGCCGAGGGGCCCTCCAGATGCGGCGACGAGCTTTCCTTCCGGATGATATCCGCTTCCGGTCACCTGCACGGGCTGCCCGCCTGGGACGAAGAGCTCCCGCACGGTCATCTCGTTTTTCGTGAGCGTGCCGGTCTTGTCGGTGCAGATCACGTTGGTCGAGCCCAGGGTCTCGACCGCGGCCAGGCGCCGGATGACCGCTTTGCGCGAGGCCATTCTCTGCACGCCGACGGCGAGCGCCACCGTCATGGCCACCGGAAGGCCCTCGGGAATCATCGAGACGATCTGGCTGATGCCCACCATGAAGATGGTCGTGAAGGGAAGGCCCTGGAAATAGCCCACGCCGAGGATCACGCCGAAGAGCACGATCGCCGCCAGGATGAGCTGGCGGCTGAACCTCTTGATCTTGAGCTCGAGCGGGGTGTCGGGCTCCTCGGCCGAGGCCGTGAGCTTGGCGATCTTGCCGACCTCGGTGGAGGTCCCCGTGGCCGTGACCACGGCGACCGCGCGGCCGGCGGTCGCGTGCGTTCCCGCGTAAACCATGTTCCTGCGGTCGGCGAGCAGGGTGTCGCGCGCGAGCGCCTGCGGGCTCTTGGCGACCGGGACCGACTCGCCCGTGAGCGCGGCCTCCGCGACTTCGAAGGCCGACAGTTCCAGGAGGCGCGCGTCGGCGCCGATGGCGTCGCCGGCGCTCAGGATCAGGATGTCGCCGGGAACGAGCTCGCGCGCCTCGACCTGAAGCTCGTGGCCGTCGCGTCGCACCCGTGCTTTGAGCGCGGAGAGCTTGCGCAATGACTCGATCGAGCGGGCCGCGCGTCCTTCCTGAAGCGTCCCGATCACCGAGTTGATCAGGACGACGACGAGGATGACGAAGGCATCGCCCCGTTCTCCCAGGGAAAAGGCCACGAGCGAGGCCGCGAAGAGCATATAGATCAGCGGGCTCGCGAACTGGCTCAGGAAGATGCTGAGCATCGAGACGCCTGCATGCTCGGGCAGGGAGTTCGGCCCGAACTGCTCCAGGCGATTTCGGATCTCGTCTTGCGCGAGGCCCGCGCTCAAGGAGCTCGACAGATGCTCAAGAGCGTCCTCGGGTGAAAGCTCGTGCCACTCCCGGTCAGCCGGATTCGGGGATTCTGCTCGTGTGGGGACCATCACTCAGCGACATTCTCGGGAATCGGGGCGGTTTTGCAAGAGGAAGTGCCTCAAAGATAAGGCGAGAACAGCCGCGCCGCGCCGTCCCTGAGCCGGAGCGCCAGGGGCCTCGACCTCAGCTCGGCCTCGGTGACGGGCCGCGCCTTGCCGAGCTTCTTCGTGATCAGGGCCATGAGACGCGCGCCGAGCTCCGGGTCGTACGCTTCGACGCTCAGCTCGAAGTTCAGCCGCAGGCTGCGCGGATCGATGTTCGCCGAGCCGAAGAGCGCCCACGCGCCGTCGACCAGCATCAGCTTCGTGTGATCGAAAGGGGGCTTCGAGAACCAGAGCCGGCACCCGTGCTCGAGCAGTGGAAGAAGCAGGGGATAAGAGGCCCATTTCACGGCCTTGAGGTTGTTCTCCTCGGGGAGCACGATGTTCACGGCCACGCCTTTTCCCGCCGCGACGTACAGCGCCGACTGAAGGCCCGTGTCCGGGAGGAAGTAGGGCGTCAGGATCCAGACCGATTCCCGCGCCGCCGAGATGCCTCCCGCGATCATGAGCGACAGCTTGTTCAGGTCGTCGTCGGGCCCGTCGGTGATGGCGCGCGCTAGCGTCGGGCCCGCCGCCGGGGCCTCCCGGCTCACCCCCCATTCCGGGCCGTCCAGAAGCTCCCCGGTGGTGAAGGCCCAGTCGTCGATGAAGGTTTCCTGCAGCTGCCCGACCAGAGGACCCTCGATCTCGAAATGAAGGTCCTGCACCGGGTGCGGGGGGCTCGCCCCGAGCACGTGCCCTTCGCGGATGTTCATGCCGCCGGTGAACGCCACCTTGCCGTCGCAGACCAGGATTTTCCGGTGCTTGCGGAGGTTGAGATGCGGGAAGGTGCGCGGCCGGAGCGCGCCCATGAAGCGCGCCACCGTCACGCCGCGCCGGGCGAGGAGCCGGTGCACGGGGCGCCAGCTGTACCTCAGCCCGACATCGTCGATCAGCACGCGCACGCGGACCGAGCGCGCCGCCGCCTGGCAGAGCGCCTCGATGAACTCGCCGCCCACGCGGTCGTTGTCGAAGATGTACGTGCTCAGCGTGACGAAGCTCTCCGCCCCGCGGATCGCGGCGAGCATGCGTGGGTAGGCTTCGTCGCCGTTCTCGAGCGGCGTGACCCGGTTGCCCGGCAGCAGCGGGCGCCGGGTGAGCGTTGCCCCGAGCCGCGCGAGCGCGTCGAGCCCGTCGTGCGCGCCGACCCGGGAGCTCGCGGCGGGGGCCTCGTTCCCGTCCGGGGCGACGGGCTCCCTGGCGTGGCTCCGGTAGGACCTCGCCACCCTCGCGATCCGGTTGATGCCGAAAAGCAGGTAGAGCGCGACGCCGATCACGGGGACCAGCCAGATGATCCCGACCCAGCCCGTGGCCGCGCGCGGCTCCCTCTTGTGGAGGACGGCGTGCGCGGTGCACGCGAGCGAGATCACCAGGTGGATGACCCCCGCGAACGTCGGCCAGTTGTCTCCCGGAAGGATCCAGTCCATCTTCCCCGGATTGTACGGAGTCCCCGGGGGAAATGGAACCGCCAGGTAACGGCTTCAGGACGCCCTGCCGCGCTTACCGGCCCTCGTAAGCGCGCTTGAGCGCCGCGATGTCGAACTTCTTCATCTCGAAGAACGCCCGCGTCACGCGCTCGACCCGGGCCGTGTCCCGGTCGGCCATCATCTCCGTGAGGATCGTCGGGACGATCTGCCAGGAAACGCCGAAGCGGTCCTTCAGCCAGCCGCACTGCACTTCCTCGCCGCCGTCGGCAGTGAGCTTCTTCCAGTAGTAGTCGATTTCTTCCTGCGTCTCGCAGTTCACGACGATCGAGAAGGCCTCGCTGTGCTTGAACATGGGCCCGCCGTTGATGGCCTGGTACTCCTGGCCCAGGATCTCGAAGTCCACGGCCATGACCGAGCCCTTGGGCCTTCCATGATGCTCGAAGCCCACGTCCGTGTAGCGGGACGTGCGGAGAATCTTTCCGCCCTCGAAGATCGCTGTGTAGAACCTCGCGACCTCCTCGGCCTGGTCGTCGAACCACAGACAATGACTGATCCTGTTCCTGCTCATGCGGGTACCTCCGGCTTTACAGATTGATGAGCGGCTTGAAACCGCCCCAGATCATGCGCATCCCGTCGAACGGCATCGAGTCCTCGTTGAACCCGGCCAGGCGCGGATCGCTCATGACCTTCTTCATGACCTGGTTGCGGTGCGCGCGCGACTTGTAGGTGGCCCACGAGAAGAACACGACCTCGCCCTTCTTGAGCTTCACGCTCTTGGCGAAAGACGTGACCTTGCCAGCCGGCACGTCGTCTCCCCGGCACTCGACGTAGTCGAGAGCGCCATGCTCGAGCCACACCTTCGCGGAGACCTTCGCCCAGCGCTTGTAGATCGCGATGTTCTTCTTCGGGATGGGAAGGACGAACCCGTCCACGTAACCGAACTTCTTCTTCCTGGTGCCGCTCTTCTTCTTTTTCATTTCGTGCTCCCCTGGCTTTCGACCAGCGTTTTGAGGTTGGACAGCCCTTTTTCGAACATTCCGCCGACCATCTTATCCATGTCGAAGAACAGGCACATCACGCGCCCCGGCAGGGAGTTGCGCCCCGTGACCTGCCAGGTCACCTTCGACTGCGTGCCCGAACCCTCGAGCAGGTAGGTTGAGAACTGCTGCATGTTCATCGGTTTCACGTAGTCGAGCTGGATGCCGACGCGCTGGTGCGGCACGCTCTCGACGATGGTCGCGCTTCCGGTGCCGAGCTCGCCCGAGCTGTCCCAGTTCGTCTTCGCGCCGACGCCTTCGTCGGGGCCCGAGTAGTTCATCTTCGCCTGCGGGTCGACCTCGAGCCACGGGCCCCATTTCTCCGCGAGCTTCTGGTTGTTCAGGTGCGGCCAGACCTTCTCGGGCGGGGCGGAGATGGTGATCTCCCTCTTGACGAGGTACTCGGCCGGCTGCAGGGCCGCGTAGCCCACGACGAGCGCGAGCAGCAAAACGATTCCTAACGCGAATTTCTTGATCACTCGGGGTTCTTCCTTTCAGGGGTGGGTGGATTACTTGAACAGGAGCTCGACGTAGCGTCTCAGGTGGGTGATGCTCTCGACCGCGATGGCCGGGCTCTGATCGGATTTGGCGAGGATGAACGAACCCTGGATGACGGCCTGGATGTGGAGCGCGAGGCTCTTGGCGGTGAAGCTCGCCCTGGGGCGATGCTTCTTCCTGGCCTCCTCGATGTCTTTCGCGACGTCGGCCGAATGCCCGAAGATGCTGCGATGGCAGGCCTCGCGGATCGCGGGGCTCGTGTCGAAGGTTTCCTGCACCATGGTGCCCACGAGGCAGGTGAACTCGGGCACCGAGCCTCTGACGAGCTCGCGCCGGAAGTCGATGTAGCCCAGCAGGCGATCGAGCGGGTCCTTGTGCGCGTGGTAGGGGGCGCTCTCGAAGAGCGCGTCCGTGACCTCCGACCAGTATCGCGCGGCGTTCACGGCGAGGTCTTCCTTGCTGTCGAAGTGATGGAAGAAGGCGCCTTTGGTCACCTTCGCCTCGGCGCAGAGATCGTCGACCGTGGTGGCCGAGTAGCCTTTGGCGCGGATCACGGAGAGAGCCGCGTCGAGCAGCTTCGTTTTCGCGTCGGGCTTGGGAGCGCCGGATTTCGCTTCGGCGGGCCGGGGAGACATATGGACAGAGCATACCAACCAGTTGGTATGTAGACAAGCTGAAAATGGAAAACCCCGCGTCGCTTCGGACGCATTGGTTTGGCCTTTCGGCGGTGAGCCTTCCCGCCCGGCGCGCCCTGGTGCGCGGATTGCTTCGCCTGAGCGTCATATGGCTGCTGAACCCGTACGTCCGATACGCGATCCCGACGCAATCCTGGAGCCCGTGAGCCGTCCCGCTTATGGAGAGCGGCCGGCCCGCGATCTTCGCCCGCTGGCGAGGCCGCCCCGACGCGGCTCGATCATCGAGGGCGCGTTCTGGATGGTGGCGATCAGCCTGGCTCTTTTCTTCCTCCCGCTGATCAACGGGCTCGTGGGGGGGCTGGTGGGCGGGTATCGCGTCGGTAGCGTGAGGCGCGGCCTGATCGCGGCGTTCGTCCCGGCGGTGCTGGCCAGCCTCGGGCTCTGGGGGATCCTGGCCCTGCTCGATCATCCCGTCATCGGGCTGATCGCGGGCGCCACGACCGCGGTGGTCGTGATTCTCGCTGACCTGGGCATCTTCATCGGCGCCGCGATCGGCGGCAAGATGGCCGAGCGAAACCATGGCCAGCCGCCCTCGACGCTGCTCTAGGCTCAGGATGGAGGGGGAAAGCTCAGGCTGACGTCCGATCCGGTCGCGGCGCTTTCGAAGCTCACCTTCCAGCCGTAGAGCCTTGCGATCGAGAGCACCCACGCCAGTCCGAGGCCGTGTCCTCTTCGCGCCGAGGAGCGCTCGCCGCCCCGATTGAACGGCTCGCCGAGCCGCTCGAGCACGGGTGCGGGAATGCCGGGGCCGCGGTCCCGGAAGGAGACCCGGTCGCCGCGCATCTCGATGACGATCGGAGTCTTCGGATCGCTGTATTTCAACGCGTTCACGATGAGGTTGGAGAAGACCTGCTCCACGTGCGCAGGAGTCGCGAACGCGACGAGATCGGTCCGGGCCGGGAACTCGATCCGCGCGGCGTCCCGCTCGGGCAGGCTTCCGAGCAGCAGCTCGAGGGTCTGGGCCAGCTTCACCGCGTAGACGGTCTGCGGCCTGGCTCCGTCCTCGATCTCGGCCCAGCCAAGGAAGGAGCCGACCGTGTCCGATATCCGGGAAACCTCTGACCCGATGGCCTTGTTCCGCTCCTGCGCCGCCGGGGACGAGGGCCCGGCCTGCAGCCCCTCGAGCTCGAGCATGAGCCTGGATAGCGGAGTCTTCAGCTCGTGGGCCATGTGGTAGGTCCAGAGGCGCAGGCGGCTCGAGTTTCCGTTCACGCGATCGATCAGCTTGCCGAGGCCGACGAGCAGGTGATGGAACTCGTCCCGAACGAGGCCTCCGCTGTACCGTTCGAGCAGCTCTTTGGGCAGGGGCGGGATGACCGGCTGAGACGGCGAACGATTGGCGGCCGCGGAGATGTAGGACTCCAGCCTCGCGATCGGACGCAGCAGGAACGCCGTCAGGAAGGCGCTGGCGAGAAGCCCCAGCGTCAGCACGACCGTGGCGAAGAGGGCCGAAGACGGGGAGAAGTAGCTCGGAACGATGAGCTCCTCGTCGAGCAGGAGGCCCACCTGCAGCGTCCGGTCCGGAATTCGCGGAAGCTGGAGGTTCAGGACGCGGATGAACTTGCCGCGCCCCCGGATGGTCAGCCACTGGGGGGACTGAGGAAGATCCGAGAGAGGCAGGACTTTCGCGCTCATGCTCTCGAATAGGACGTCCCCCTTCGCGTTCCTGACGACGAAGAACTTGCCGACCCGATTCTCGCCAAGCTCCTCGGAGATGATCTCGTCGGCGCGCTGCAGGTCGATCTTCCCGAGGTCCGCGAGCTCGGAGTTGAGGAGGGCCGAGGCCGTTTCCCTGACCTGCTGGTCGATCAGGCGCAGGCGCTCCTGCTGCAGGAACCGCGAGTGAAGCGCCACCGTGCCCAGGGTCACGATCAGCAGGACGACGAGGATGGTGAAGAAGTACCTATTCCTCAACCCAGTAGCCTACGTTCCGGCTGTTCTTGATGGCGACGCGCGACCCCAGCGAGGCGAGCCTTTTCCTGAGATTGGCGACCGTGGCTTCCACCGTATTGGTCTCGGTCATGAAGTTCTGGCCCCAGACGGCGTCGAGCAGCTGGTCGCGGCTCCAGACCCGCCCGGGCTGCTCGCATAATGTGCGAAGAAGCAGGAACTCCTTGGAAGGCGGGGTGACGCCCTGGCTGCCGACGGAGATCTGTCTTCGGATGAGGTCGAGCGTCAGGTCGCCGGCCTGCACGTAAACCCGGTCGTTGGCGCCGTTGCGCCTGGCGAGCGCCCGGATCCGGGCGACCAGCTCGAGCGTGGAGAACGGCTTGCCCATGTAGTCGTCCACGCCGCAGTCGAGCAGCTCGGCGCGCTCGTTGGGCGTGCTGATCGCCGACAGGACCAGGATCGGCACCTTGCCCCAGCGGCGCCGGATCTCGCCCAGCGCGCTTCTCGAGTCGAAGTCGCCCAGAAGGCGATCCAGGACGAGCACTTCGGAAGCCGGCTGGGCGGCGACCGTATCCAGGAGCTCGTCGCGCGTGGAGCAGTGGCTGACCATGAAGCCTTCCATCCTCAGATGTGACGACAGGTGATCGGCCAGCTTCCGGTCGTCTTCTACAAGCAGTACCCGCATGCTCCGATTCTGCCAAACGGATGACTCGGTGATCAAGTCCAGGTCGCGGAGCGCGGATCAATAAAACTTTATCCTCGCTTCATGTTCCCGGTTTTCGCCGCCCTTACGCTTGTAGTCATGGCGCGGGAATTCCGGCCAGAAAGGGACGCACGAATGAAGAGAGCAGCTGTGATGGGAGCCATGCTGGCGGTGATTTGTTCCGGAGGGATTCCGGCGGCTCACGCCGGGAAGTCGAAGGCGGCGAAGGCGAGGGAAGCGGCGATCCGCCAGCAGTGCATGGACGAGAATCCGGGTGCCTCGAAGAAGGTCCTGCAAAACTGCTTCAAGAAGAAGCGCAAGAATGCCAGGCACTGATCGCCTGAAGGAGACTGGAGATCACCCATGAGAGCACGACAAATTTCACTGACGATGATCCTCCCTATGATGATGGCTTTCGCAGCGTGCAGCAGCGCGCCGAGGGAGCCCGAGGCCGTGGTGCAGGTGCCCGCGAGCGGCGAGGAGGATGCCCGGAAGATGACGGACCAATGGGGCACGAGCGACCCAGCGGCCCAGCCCGCTGCGGAGCAGGGCAAAAAGAAGAAGAGGAAGTCGCGCAAGAAGGCGGCTTCGGCGCATGGAGTTTAACGTCACCATGAAGGGAGAATCGATGAGAACCTTGAGCCTGTTCTTTCTGGCAGCTGTCGTCGCATGGGCGGGCGTCGCCTGCAGCGGCAGTTCGCGCGAGCCGAGCCGCGAGATCGTCCTGGCGGAAGAAGCTCCCGCCCCGGCGAGGAGCGATGCCCAGAGAGCCCCGACGGAGGACAAGAAGTCCAAGGCCAAGCGCAAGAAGCCGGGCGCCAAGGAAGCCCGGAAGTAGGGTCTCCGGGAAGGGGCGATGGACACGTTCGGGCAACATCTTCTCCTGGACGTCTGGCTGCACGGGGCCGGGATCGAGGAGAGCGCCATCGACGCGGTTTCCTCGCTCGTTCGACGCCGCTTTCGCGTCGTCGGCAACGCGGAGCATGCGTTCGTTCCCCAGGGCCTGACCCGGGTCTTCATTCTCGCGGAGTCGCATTTCACCCTCCACACTTACCCGGAGAGCGGCTATCTGAGCATGGATCTCTACATCTGCGATCCGATGGTGGACCTCGAGGATTTCAAGAACGAGCTTCTCTCGTTGCTTCCTTGCGCCCATGCCCAGAGCCGGACCCTCATGCGGGGGCGGAAGGCTCCCGCGAGCCAGCGCCCGGCTCACCCGCAGGCGGAGCCCCGCTGATGCAGGAGGCTTACTGCCTGGCCGCCGGGATTCTGGCCGGATTCGCGTCGTCCGCGCCCATCGGCCCCATCAACCTGCTCGTCGCGCAGGCCGCGATGCGGAACGAAAGGACCCGCCTTCGCGGCTTCGTCGCGGGCGTGATCGCGGCCGATCTCGCCTGGGCGGCCCTGGCCGCCACGGGCGGTGCAGCGCTCTTCGAGGCGTTCCCACGCGCGACCCGCGCCCTCGTGCTCGCCGGAGCGGTCGCGCTCGTCGCGGCAGGCTGGTACCACTGGAGGAACGCCGCGGGCGCGGAGCTTCCGGGGGCGGAGACTTCCGCCGATGCTTCGCGCGGATCCTTCCTCGGGGCTGCCTCTGCGGGGGCCGCGCTGTGCCTCGGCAATCCGGGCTTCTTTTTCTTCTGGCTGATCGTGACCTCCGGGATGGTCGATGGCGCGGTCACGAACTTCGCATCCACGCCACTCGCGTTGTTCCTCGCGGGCATCGCCGTCGGGGATCTGCTCTGGTTCCGGGTGCTCGTCGGCCTGACCCGGCGGACGAGCTCGTCGCTCGGTATGATGGCCCGGGTCAGGCTCAGGCGAGCGCTCGGCGCGCTCGTCCTGCTCTTCGGCGCATACTCTCTTTCGAAGGGGGTCTTTTCCTCATGAGCGCCCGACGGATACCCGGATGGGAGGAGCTCGCCCAGGAGTTCGTCCGCGGGCTTCCGGCCGGGGCAGCCTGCAGGAGAATCGAGGCGTTGAAGGATCCGACGCGCTACCGGGTGGCCAGAAGGTGGGTGCGCCGCCTCGCGGGGCTGGTCGCGAGCGCCAGTGGCGACCCCGGCTATCTCCGCTTCGCGCGGGCCAGCTGGGAGGAGCTCGTCGACCTGCTTCGCGATCAGGTGGCGCGCAACGAGGCGCTCGAGAGCCGCGGCCTTGCCGACGAGCCGGTGTTCGCGGTCGCGGGAATGCTGGAGCTGGGGCGCAGGCACAACCAGCTTCCGTGCACGCGCGAGAATCTCGGTGAACGGGCCGACTGGGTCGAGCGACTCTGCGAGAGGCGCCTACCGGTCCTCCTGGTCGGCGACGACGATCGCCTCGGCCTGGAGCTCGCGCGTCGCGGCTTCTCCGACCTCACGGTCATCGACATCGACGAGCCGCTGCTTCGTTCCCTGGAGAACCAGGCGGAAGCCGAAGGGCTCCGCATCCGCTTCGAGCACCATGACCTCAGTCAGCCGCCGCCCGCCAGGCTCGTCAGGGACTACTCCCTGGTCACCATGGATCCGATCTGCACGCCCGCGGGAGTCCGGCTCTTCGTCTCGGGTGGAATGGCCTTCGTCCGCCCCGGGCACCCTTGCCGGGTTCTCGTCTGCACGCATCTGCTTTCGCAGCTGCGCGACGGGTTGAGCCAGCTTCCCGGCCTGCTCGAAAGCCATCGTCTCGAGCTGGAGGAGCTTCGCCCTGGATTCGCGGTCTATCCGAGCCCGCCTGCTTCGATAGTGCTGCTCAAGGCGATCATTTCACTGGTGGATCGCGGTCTATCGCGCCAGGTGCCGCGGTTCTTCGTCTCGGACGCGATGGTCCTGGCGCGCAGATGACCGGGTTTGCGGCGTTTCTGGCGGGTTGCCTGCTGATCCTTGTTCCGGCCGGAGGTGGAGCGCGGGCCGACGGGGCCGCGTTTTCCCTCTCGCCGCGAGAGCATGCGAGCGCGAAGCTTCGCGCCGCAGGCGTGTCGGAGGAGCTCATCGCCCAAGTGGAGAAGCTCCACGTCCCCGAGGAGCGCGACCGCATCGTCGAGTTGAACGTCCTGGGTTTCCTCGGCAAAGCCGATTACTCCAAGCACTACAGCAGGAAGGCCGTCGAGAGGTGCCGGAAATTCATCCAGCGGTACGGTCGGCCGCTCCGGCAGGCCGAGGCGCGCTTCCGCGTGCCGCGCGAAGTGATCGCGGCGCTTCTCTGGGTGGAGACCAAGCATGGCGCGCGCACGGGAACCTTCAACGTGCCCCATGTCTACTTCAGCCTGCTCCAGTCGGATCATCCGGAGGTGATGAGGGCGACGCTCGCGGCGCTGGGTACCCGGGCGCCGGCCAGCGCCGAGGACCACAAGCAGAAAGTGATCGATCGCTCCCACGCGAAGGCGGACTGGGCGCTCGGCGAGCTGCGCTCCCTCGACGAAGTCCGGCGCTCGGGTGCGAAGGATCTGAAGTCGCTGACGGGCTCGTACGCAGGCGCCTTCGGTATCCCGCAGTTCATTCCGTCGAGTTATGTCCGGTGGGCACGTCCCAGGAGGGAGGCACGGCGGCCGGACCTGTTCGACATGGAGGATGCCATCCACAGCGTCGGGCACTACCTGAGCGCGAACGGCTGGAGACGCGGGGACGCGGAGGCCGAACGCAAGGCGCTCTATCATTACAACCGCGCGGATGGGTACGTGGAGGTGATCCTCCGGATCGCCCGCGAGGCTGGGCGGAGACATTGAGCGGCGGGGCCTGGCGCGCGGCGATCAGTTCCCGACGGAGCTCTGAGCGGCCGGGACCGCGGTCGAAGCGGCCTGCGCGGGCACCTGCACGGGCTTGATCGCGAAGACGTTGCCGCCGTGGACGGCCGTGAGCGGTTGATGGCTCGCGCTCTGGCCCTCGAGCAGGCGCGGCAGGCTCGCGGCGGTCGCTGCAGCGAGAGTGATTCCCAGCGCGGTTCCGCGCCGGGTCCTCATCACGCCGCGCGCGATCTTGCGGGCAAGGTCGGTGATCTGGCCGTTCAGGGCGGCGAGCCTGGCGCGCGCGGCGACGAGCTCGGCGCTCTCGACGATCTTGCCGCCGGGAAGCCGGCGCGCGCCCTGTTCGAGCTCGCGGACCGCGATCAGGGCCTGGCGGCGCAGGAAGACCGGGTCCTTGTTGGGATCGGCGATCCACGCCTGCTTGCCAAGGGCTTCCTGGGTATTCTTGAGAACCTTCTTCAGCCGCGCGGAATCCTCGGCCGGGAACGTGCCTTCGAGGCGGCGGATCGTCGCGGCGTGCACGTCGGCGGCGGAACCGGCCGGAGCCAGGTTGTAGAGACGAACGAGCTCGTCGCTGT
>CAYZKI010000024.1:3821-17202 GCA_964478745.1 uncultured Bacteriovoracaceae bacterium | reverse complement strand
GGAGCAACGGCCTCAGGACATCCTTCCGGGCGGCGGGCGCGCCGGCCGGCGGGGCCCCGCTCTGCGCCGGGGCGCCATCACCCTCGGCCCTGGGCTTCGGCGCCTCGCTTCCCGGAGCGGCGTCGAGCACCGTGACCTCGATCGGCGCCGTGGTCTTCACCTCGTACTTCTGCGAGCCGGGCGCGAAGAAGCTCAGCTCCACCCCGGGCAGCGTGAGCTTGCCCGGAGCGCGCGGGATCAGGACGTACTCGAAGATCTTCTCGCCCACGCCGCCCCGGCCCGCTTTCGCGCGGCCCTTGGTGTCGTAGATCTCGATGTTGGCGGGCCAGCTGATCTTGGGCTCCCCGATCGCGGCCACGTTGCCTGCGCCCTCGATCTTCACGGTCAGCGTGACGGCCTCGTTGGCGCGGACCTCGTACTTGTCGACCGCGGAATCGAGCGTGAAATCGCCGACCGCGCCGCTGAACGAAGCGGGCTTGCCGGCCGGCAGCGGCGCCACCTCGAGGGTCATCAGCTCGCTCTGCTCCTTGCCGCTCCGAACGGGCTGGCGCCCGAAGAGCATTCCCATGCCGAGCGAGTCGACGCTTCCGCCCGGGAGGTAATCGTACTTGATCCCGAACGGGTCGATCTTGAGCTTCCCCTCCTGGAGCGGATAGAGCGCGTAGCTCGCGAGCAGCGCGCGCCGGTACTCGACCCCGTCGACGACGACGAGATCGAAGTCGAGCCGCTTCTGGATCGGGAGGTCGAGCTCCTCCTTCAGGAATCCGTTCAGGACCGGGAACTTGGAGGCCGCCATGTTGAACAGCTGGACCCGCGTATAAAGGTAGTAGTTCAGGATGACCTGCTCGCCTTTGAACGCCCGCGCCTTGCCGAGCTCGGCCCGGAGCATGACGTTCCGGACGACGCCGTTGTTCTTTCCGGAGCCCCGGAGGCCCACGCCGCCTCCGCCATAGCCTCGCGGCGGCGCCGCTCCCGCGCCCGGCGGATCGACCACCACGGTCAGGTCAGGGGCCTTGTACGTCTTGCCGCGCGCCTTGAGCTCGATGCGGCGGATCTTGAGCGTGCCCGGCTTCAGCGGGCGCAGCACCTTGGTGATCCGCATGGTGTGCGAGAACGAGATCCGCCCGTTCACGACGCCGAAGTTGTTCTGCTGCTCCTGGTAGTCGTTGAGCTCCTCGAAGTCGGGAGCGTCGAAGGTCGGAGCGCCGATCTCGCCGAAGCCGGAGGAAGTCTTCACGGTCAGGCGGAGAAGGACCGACTCGTCCTGCGATACCCTGCCCCGCTCGATCTCGGCCTCGAACTCGATGCGGCCCTCGCCCTCCTCGTCCTGCGCATGGGCGGCCGGGCCTCCAGCGACCGCGATCGCGCACAGGAGCAGTGCCGAAGCCGCCAGGCTTCGAAGCTTTCCCGAATCTGATAAAGCGCCGATCCTCACGCCGATCATTCACCAATCCTTGGGGTTCCGCGCGTGCTGCCCGCGCTGCTGTCCCAGCTTCGCCTTGAGCTCGCGTTCCCGATTGCCCAATTCTGCCATAACGCGCTCGGCGTCCTCAGGCGATAATTTCTGCGACTTGAACTTCTTGTCCTTGCCCGTTTCCTTGGCCTGCTGATCCTTCTTGTCCTGCTTGTCGCCCTGGTTCTGATTCTGGTTCTCGCCCTGCTGCTGCTGGTCCTGCTTCTTCTGCGGGTCCTGCTGGTCGTTCTGCGCCTGCTGCTGCTTCGGCGGATCCTGCTTCTGCAGGAGCTCGATGTTCTTCTTCAGATCCGCCTCGAGCTTGCTCTCGGCCGCCGGATCCGCGACCGCGGGCTCGTCAGCGCCGCCGTTCCTCCGCCGGAGCTCCTCGGCCGTCTCGAGGGCCTGGAGGTAGCTCTTCATCGCCGCCTTCTTGTCGCCTTTCACGGCTTGGGCCGCGCCCAGGTTGAACAGCGCGCGGGCGCCGAGCTCGGGCCTTCCGTTCTGGAAGGCGCCCTTCGCCGCCCCCTCGGATCGCCTCCTCGGTGTTGCCTTCCTGCAGCTGCACGATGCCCTGGTTGTACTCGAGCTCGGGCTTGCGAGGATCCCGCGCCTGCGCCGAGCCGAACGCGCGCTTGGCCTCGTCGAAGTCCCCCCGCTGGAGGGCGTCGATGCCGGCCTCGTTGTCCTGGTAGGTTTCCCACGTGTCGACGATGCCGGTCGGCTCGGCGCGCGCCTCACGCGGCGCCGCCAGGCCCGAGCCGAGCAGGAGCGCGGCCAGGAGAGCGGTGGGCGTCGCGGCCCGCGCCGCCGGCCCGGAGACGGCAGCCTTCTTTCTCTCGTCGCGGGTGAGCGAGACCGACATCTCGAGAAGCAGGAACAGGATGCAAAGAGCGAGCGGATACTGGAAGCGCTCCTCGTACACGAGGCGCTTCCTCTCGGCGTACTCGTTGCGATTCATGCCCGCGAGCTCGCGAACCAGGTCCTGGGTCTCGGACTCCTCGACCGAGGCCGTCCAGTACTGCCCCCCGCCCGTCCGCGCGAGCTCGATGAGCGTCTCCGGCTTGAGCTGGCTCACCACCGTCTTGCCCGCATCATCCTTCTTGTAAGTAAGCAGCGAGCCGTTCGCGTCGCGCGTCGGGACTGGACCGCCCTTGCCGGTGCCGAAGCCCACGGTGAAGAGCCGGATGCCGGCCTTCGCCAGCTCCTTCGCGGCTTCCTTCGCCTTGCCCTCGTGATCCTCGCCGTCCGTCAGCACCACCACCGCGTGCGTCGTGACCGTCTTGGCGGCGGAGAAGAGAAGGTCCTCGGCGCCGCGCTCGAGCGACTTGCGCGCGAGGCCGATGGCCGCGCCGATGTTCGTCCCCTGCGCCGTGACCGAGGACGGCGAAAGAAGGTCGACCACCTCCTTCACGTAACCGTGATCGGTGGTCAGAGGCACCGCCACGTAGCTGCTCTCGGCGAACGCGACCACCCCGACCCGGTCCCCGGCCACCTGGTCCATGAAGCTCGACAGCCAGTGCTTGGCCTTCTTCAGGCGGCTCGGGGTCACGTCCTCGACCTCCATGCTGTTGGAGACGTCGAGGAGGACCATGATGTCGAGGCCGGTCGTGCGAAGCACCTCCTCCTTCATCCCCCACTGCGGGCGGGCGAGCGCGAAGACGGCGAACACGAGCGAGATGCTGAGAAAGAGCGCCTTCCTGGCGCGAGCGCCCGGATCATGGCCCGGCAGGATGGCCTTCCAGACCTCGAACCTGGCGAAGCTCTCCATCTGGCGCCGCCGCCTCCTCTCGTCCCAAAGGAGGAACGCGTAGAAGAGCGGGACCGCCGCGAGCCACCAGAGCCATTCGGGTTTCATGAAGCGGAAGCTATCCATCGCCGCGCCCGGGTCCCCTCAAGGGACCACCCTCCATACAGACCGCGAAAGCGCCTGCTCGAGCATCAGCAGCATGAGCGCGATCACCACGTATCCCGCGTAGCGCTCCTCGTAGCGGACCCGCTCGAGCGACTTGATCTCCGTCTTCTCGAGCTGGTCGATGTCGGCGAAGACCGCCTCGAGCGCGCTGGTGTCGGTGGCGTGGTAGAACTTCCCGCCCGTCTTCCGCGCGATCTCCTGCAGAAGCTCGAGGTCGATCTCATTGTCCATCCACTGATATCCGGTCGTGACGCGCTTGCCGCCCCCGACGCTCTGCCGGATCGGGAGCTTCGCCTTGCCCGGCTGGCCGATGCCGATCGTGTAGACCTTCAGTCCGTATCCCGCCGCGAGCTCGCCCGCGGTCTCGCCGCCCACCTGGCCCACGTTCTCCTTGCCGTCCGTCAGCAGGATGATGATCTTGGACTTCGCCTTGGAATCCTTGAGGCGGTTGACCGCGGTGGCGAGCCCGTCTCCGATGGCGGTTCCGTCGCGCAGCGTGCCCGGCTCGGCTTCGGCCACGGCCTTGAGAAGCAGGCCCGTGTCGAGCGTCGGGGGAACGACGGTGACCGCCTCGCCGCTGAACACGATCAGTCCGATGCGGTCGTGCTCGCGGCGCTTGATGAAGCTGTCGATGGTCTCGCGGGCGACATCCAGGCGCGACCGGCCCGACATGTCCTCGATGTCCATGCTGCGCGAGATGTCGAAGGAGAGGAAGATGTCGATGCCGCTCACGCTTCGCTCGGTCTGCTTGAAGCTGAACTGCGGGCGCGCGAAGGCGAAGACCAGGAGCCCGAACGCGAGATACCGCATGATCAAGAGCGTTTGGAAGGGCGTGACCCGGGCCACGGCCGAGGGGACGGGGAGCGAGAAGCGGACGCGAGCAGGCCTGTTCCTGCGCCTCCAGTGCCGGTGCGCCAGCGGGATCAGAAGCAGGAGCGCGAGGAACCAGAGGTCTTCAAGCCTCATCGCAGGCTCACTTTCGGCTCGGCGGAGGGCGTCCCCGAGATCGGCGACGCAACGATGGGCATCCTCTTGGTGACGATCACGAGCTCGCGGATCTCCTTCACGAGCTTCGCTCCTTCATCGGCCCCGGGAACATGGTCGGCGAACTTGACGCGGTCCATGCGCTCGAAGAGCGACTCCACCTGGTCGATGAGCTTCTCCGAGACGAGCTTGTGGTCCTCGAGGTGCAGGACGATTTCCCCGCTCGTCTTTTCCGGAGCGTCGAAGTCGTAGCGCCGGCCCAGGTACCTCTTGAGGATCTCCGATGCCCGGAAATAATGCGGCTTGTGCTTTCCCTGGGCCGGAAGCGACTGCGCGAGGAGGGCGTCGAGCGCGGCGATCGCCTCCTCGTCCTCGGGCTTCGGCGGGAGCTCGGGAAGCGGCACCGCCTTGACCTGGCGCCCCTTGAGGAACTTCCACGCCCAGTACGCGAGCGCGGCGAACAGGATGACAGCGAGGCCCCCGAGCAGCGCGCCCACCCACCACGGATAGGGAAGCCGCGCCGGAGGACGGACGTTCGCGGGCTTCTCGGGCTCGGGATCATCGGCAGCGATCGCCGAGACGACACGGACCGTCCTCGGATTCGTGCGGGCAACCGGCCCCTGCCCGCCGTCCTTCTCGCCGACCAGCGCGAGCGAAGGCAGCGTGAGAGCGCCGGGCTTGGCGGCGCGGCCCGTGAAGAAGAGGCCGCCCTGCTTGTCCGCCCGCAGCGGCCCGAGCTGCCAACCCTGCTCGGAGAGATCCATCCCCGCGGGGACGGAGATCGACTTCGGCGCTGGAGCGCCCTCGGGAAGCACGAGCTTGAAGCGGATCGGGTCGCCGACGCGCGGGGCCTCGACCTTCTCGCCCAGCACGGGCTCGACGTCGACGGAAGCGCCAGGAAATCCGGCGACAGCATGACGGGGGCCGGCTCGCTCACTTCAGGCGGGGCGGACGCCTCGGCCCCGCCTTCGGCGGAAGCCGTGACGCTCGCGAGCGCGACCACCATTGCCAGGGCCGACAGGGCGGGCAGCACCCGTTCAGCGCCGTCTCGCACGAGCCCTGAGGAAGCGAACCACCGCCTCTGCATAGTCCTCCTGCGTCTTGATCTTCACGATCTGCGTGCGGCTGCCGCGGACGGCTGCCGTCATCTCGTCCTCGTGCTGCTTGCGGAACTCCGAATGCCACTTCTTGAACGCGTAGCTCGACAGGCTGACCATCCGCTCCTCGCCCGTCTCCGGGTCCTCGAGCAGGATCTGGCCGATCTCGGGGATCTCCGCCTCGCGCTCGTCGGCGATCTGGATCGCGACGACGTCGTGCTTGCGGCCGAGCCGCTTCAACGCCACCTCGTAGTCCTTCGCGATGAAGTCGCTGATCACGAAGACCACGCCCGTATGCTTCATGATCCTGCCCGCGGCCTCGAGCGCGCCCTTGAGGTCCGTACCCTTCGACTTCGCCTCGTAGGCCAGCATGTCGCGGATCATCCGCAGCGTATGCGTGCGGCCCTTCTTCGGCGGCACGATCTTCTCGACCTCGCCCGCGAACAGGAGCGCTCCGACCTTGTCGCCGGTATGGATGGCGGCGTAGGCGATCATCCCGCCGATCTCCGCCGCGGCCTCGACCTTGAGCGCCCGGGTGGACCCGAATTCCTTCGAGCCGGAGACGTCGACCACGAGAAAGACCGAGAGTTCGCGCTCCTCGTCGTATTTCTTGATCAGCGGGTCGCGCGTGCGCGCGCTCACCTTCCAGTCGATATGGCGGACGTCGTCCCCGGGCACGTAGAGGCGATGCTCGGAGAACTGCACTCCCTGCCCCTTGAAGGAGCTCTTGTAGTTGCCGCTGACGGACTCGTTCACCATCTTGCGCGTGGTGATCTCGATCAACCGCACTTTCTTGAGGAGCTCATCGCTGAGCATAGGTCTTTACGGAACCTCGACGTGCTCGAGAATCTTTCGGATGATCTGCTCGCTGTCGATGCCTTCAGCCTCCGCCTCGAACGAGACGATGATGCGATGGCGAAGGACGTCGTACGCGATCGACTTCACGTCCTCGGGGGTGACGAAGCCGCGATGGTGGATGAACGCGTTTGCGCGGCTCGAGCGCGCGAGCGAAAGCGTCGCGCGGGGGCTCGCGCCGACCGTGATCTGCTGCTTGAGCTGCGGAAGGCCGATCTTCTCGGGGTAACGGGTCGCGAAGACGATCCCGAGAATGTAGTCCTTCACCTTCTCGTCCATGTAGATGCGGCTGGCGATCTCGCGCGCCGTCATGATGTCCTTGGGCTGGCAGACCTTGGCGGCCTTCGGCTCGGCCACGCCCGACATGCGGTTCAGGATCTGCTTCTCCTCGGCCTGGGTCGGGTAAGTGACCTTGATCTTGAAGAGGAAGCGGTCGAGCTGCGCCTCGGGCAGGTGATACGTGCCCTCCTGCTCGATCGGGTTCTGCGTGGCGAGCACGATGAACGGCTCCTCCAGCGTGTAAGTGGTTTCCCCGATCGTGACCTGCTTCTCGCCCATCGCCTCGAGCAGGGCGCTCTGCACCTTCGCCGGCGCGCGGTTGATTTCGTCCGCCAGCACGAGATTGGTGAAGATCGGGCCCTTGCGCGGCGTGAACTCGCCGGTCTTCTGGTTGAAGATCATCGTGCCGATCAGGTCGGCGGGCAGCAGATCAGGCGTGAACTGGATACGCTTGAAGTCGGCGTGGATGACGTCGGCCAGCGTCTTGATGGTGAGCGTTTTCGCGAGCCCCGGCAGGCCCTCGAGAAGGACGTGACCCCCGCACAGAAGCGCATTCAGCAATCGCTCGAGCAGAACGCGCTGCCCGACGACCACCTTGGATGCTTCCGTGAGAAGCGTGTCGATGAACTGGCTCCGTTGCTTGATCTCTTCGGTGAGAGATTGGACATCCGTTGTCCCGTTTTGCATTCCCTGAGTATAAACCCTTTAGGGAACGGAGCGCCTGAGGATTCGAAGAATTTCCACCGGCTCCCCCCGCTCGGCGGAGAGCGCCAGCCCCTCCAATAGACGATAAAACTTATCGGGCTTGCGTTGAATCAGCAGCAGGTACTGCTCGATCTCGCCGGAATCCAGCTCCCGGGCGAGCTCGAGGCGGAGCTTTCGCGACGCGCTCCTCAGGCGAGGGTCCGGGGACTGCTCGGCAAGAAATTCCCAGAGGCCTTCCCGGACGTCCTCGCTCCTCAGGGCCTCGTACCGCGGATCGGCCTCCAGGCGCTTCACCTGCTCGGAGAAGGCCGTCGCGGCCAGGCCGAAAGCCGAGCCCGATTCGCCGCTCGCCGAGTACGACGCCAACGGGTCGACCGAGTCGGTCAGGTCGAGCGCCGTGAGCAGCGGAGCCGGCAAGGAAAGGAACCAGCTCGAGACCGCCGGCGAGGTCAGCGCTCGGATGATCCGGTCGATCGCGCCCGCCACCTCCGGATCGCGCTCCTTGAGGCGCCACCCCTGGCGCCCGAGTTGGCGGAGCGCTCCCGCGCGCGCCAGCTTGAGCGCCACGGCCAGGTTGTTCTTCCTGAGATCGTTCGAGCCGCGATCGCCCGCGGGAGTGCTTGCGTGGAACTCGTAGAGCACCGCGCGCAGGAGTTTCAGGCCGCCTTCGTGCCTGTGCCCGCTTCCCGGCAGGTTCTGCTTCAGGACGTGCAGGATCTGGCGGTTATGGAAGAGCCCGGCCTTCATCTCCTCGATCGGGCCCGGGAGCCAGCTCGGAAGCTCGAGCCCCGGGGAGTCCGGATCCTCGGTATCCTCGGGGCCGCCTTCCTTGTTCTTGCACTTCGGCATGTCCGGGAAGCCCGCGAGCTTCTCGAACTTCCGCTGCGCCTTCTCGATGTCCTTCACGACCTCGGCGAGCGTCTTCGGGCGCTTGCCCGATCCCGGCGGGTACAGCTCGCGGATCATCTTGGGCCAACGGGACGGGTCCTCGTCGCCCCAGGCTTCGGCCAGGTCCTCGGCGAACTTCAGCGCGAAGTTCCGCGGCGGGATGCCGGGCGCCTTGAAGTCGTTGTTCAGCAGCACGAGCTCGAGGCGATCGAGCGAGTTGAGCAGCCGGACGCGCGGATTCTTTTCCTCGGGATAGAAGTACCGGGTGAGCTCCCAGTCGTTCGAGCGGCTCTGAACCCAATCGGCGAAGTACGTGCCAGGGCTCATGCCGCGCTCCCCGGCGAGCTGCTTGAGGTGCTCGGCGATCCGCGGGAGCGCGCCCGAGAGCGGGCTCGAGGCGTCCGAGCGAGCGGGGTCGGCCATGCGCTCCAGAAGCTCGCGCAGGAGCTCGCGCCGCTCCGCCTCGCCGAAGGCCATGCGCGGCTTCCCGTTCACGAGCTCCCAGTTCGTCAATCCGTCGCGGTACTCCTGCAGCACCTCGAGGGCGCGGAGGTTCTTCGCGCGCTCCCATTCGGTGGCGGTCGTCGCGGTGATGAGCTTGCACTCCTTGTTGCCTACCCAGCGCTTGATGCGGTCGAACGCCGCCTCAGGCGGATTGGACGGCTTCAGGAAGGGCCGCCCCTGCTCGCGGAACACGTCGGCCGCGGCCTCGCCCGCGACGCGAAGCTCCCGCACGAGCTCCGGGAAATCCGGGCGCTTGAGCCAGGAAGCCAGGTGCGTCTGGAGCAAGCGAGCCTGCGCGCGCCCCCGGCCCATCGTCTCTCCGAGCATCTGGAGAGCGGGCCGGAGAACCGCGCCCGCGCCCGTCGTCGCCGTGCCGATCCAGTGGCGGGCGATCTCCATCGAGCGCTCGAGCGCGCCTGAGTCGAGGGCGCTCACCATCCGCCGGTAGAGGGCCTCGATCTCCTCGCCGCTCCACGGATTGCGCTTCACGAGGTCGACCTGCATTGCCAGGAAGCTCCTGCCCGATTCCGTCTTCTCGTTCAGAAGGAACGAAAGGCCCTCCGCGATGCGCGCGTGGTCGACCGGGCCCGTGGCCAGGCATGAGAGCGAATGCTCCCATTGCGCGGCGGACTCGGCGGCGCGGGCGCCCTCGAGCTCGGCGAGAGACTGCGAGAGATCGACCTTCGAGCAGCTCGGCGAAAGAGCGCGCGAATCAACGATCGCCGCGAACGGCGCCAGGTCTCCCGCCACGAGGTCGTGGCGAAGCGCGCGCTTCGGCGGCTTGCGGGCGCGGTCCTGCGACTCCTCGATCTCGTGCTTCCCGCGCAGGGCGAGCCGGTGCGAGAGCGTCACTCCGGCGCCGATCAGCTGCTTCAGCCTTCCGTCCGCCGCCATCGCCGACACCTCGTCGAGCATCGCGCGGAAGCCGGGGCCCCGCGCATGACGGAAGAACGCGTCGACCGACTCGCGGGTGACCGCGTTCGCGCGGCTCTCGGAAAGCAGCGAGCTCAGCGTCTCGACCCAGGGATGCGTGGAAGTGATCGCGTATCCGCTCCAGAGGCCGCGCAGCAGCGGGGACGCCACGGGCTGGGGCGACTGGCTGAGCGCACGCAGGCCGAGCGCGAGGTCGTGGAGAGCCTCGGGCTTCGACGAGCGGAGAGCGAGGGAGAGGACCTCGAGCAGCGACCGCCCGCCCAGACCCGCGTCCGGCTCCGCGGCGAAGCGGATCAGGCTACCCGCGCGGCTCATGGACGCGGAGTCCGCCGCGCCCAGGGCCAGCAGCAGGTCGCCCCAGGCTTCGCGCGCGCTGAGCTCGCTCAGGAAAGGCGCGAGATCACGGCTCCAGTGCGCGCCGGTTTCCGAGAGCAGGTCGATGAGAAGCTTGCCCTCGCCCGAGTCCCAGAATGCGCGCAGGCCATCGGCGGTCGGAACGATCGCGGGCTTCGCGGCAAGCTCGAACATCGAGGAGTAGTAAACAGGGAGCGAGGCGGGGTAATCGCAGAAAGGCTTGAGGGCCATGAGCGCGAGCAGGTTCTCGCGCTGGAGGAACCAGCCCGCGTCGGCGCTCGGCCTGGCCAGCAGCTCGCGCATCGAATGCTCGTTCCCGTTCGCGACGACCAGCCCTCCGCGCAGGCACTTCAAGGGGCGGTTCATCTCGCTCGTCAGGCCCGCCACCCCGGTGAAGATGCGGGCGCCGTTCTCGCCGAGCGCGCGGAACGCCTCCGAAAGCCCCGGGACCTTCGCCGCGGTCTCCGCCTCGTTCGCGCCCACCAGCGCGTCGAGCGATTTCGCGAGGCGTCCCGACTCCAGCGCCCGGCCGAGCTCCGGAAGCACGGCCACATGCCCTTCGTGCGCCGCGATCTCCGCTGTGAGAAGCCTCCTCGCGTCCTCGACCAGGGTCTCGTAGGAGCGCTCGCCGGAGCTCGAGTGCAGCCTGGCCTGGAGCGCGCCGAATGCGCGGGCTTCCGCGAGCGAAAGGGCGAGCCTGAGATCCTTCCCGATCGAGCGCGCGTCCAGGGCGCCTCCGATCTTCTCGAGCGCGGCGAACGCGAGCTCGGGATCCTCGGCGAAGATCGGCGCGAGCAGGTCGATCGCGCCCGTCACCCACCGCGGGTCCGCGAGCGCGCGGCCCATCGGCTCGAGCATCGGATCCAGGAGCCCGGCCCGCGTCAGAGCCGAGTGCGCGCGCTCGATGCCCCAGAGCCTCGACGGGTTCGCGAACACGTAGGCGTTCGCGGTCTCGATCCAGCTCGTGAGCGCGCGGTCATCGACGGAGCCGAGCCACGCTTCGGTCGCGTTCATCGCGCCGTCGCGGTTCAGGCACTTCACGATTCCGCGAAGCGCCGGCGCGCCGAGCTTCTTCCCCGAAAGATCGAGCTTCGCGCACTCCTCGTTCACCGCTCGGTAGGTGGCGAGCTTCGGCTCGTCGCCTCCTCCGAAGAACTGCGTGGGCGAGCACGCGGTGGCCCCGAGAAGGGCGACCGCAAGCGCTCCCAGAAGTGGATAAGTTCGCGAAATCACAACGCGATGCATCTATCAATCTAGATCTAATTAGTCAACAATGCTGAAAGGCCTGAAACCCGGGGGAACCTGTGATAGCCGATCGCATCATGAGCGGCAAATTCAGGCGTGTTTTCTGGGGATTAGCGGGCTTGGGATGGATCGCGGGCATGGGGCCACAGGACGCCCGGGCCGCCATCGAGAAAAAGGCACCCGTGGTCTTCGTCCAGACCCTGAAAACGTCCGAGCTGTTCGAGGCGCTCAGCTACCCCGCGCGCGTGGTGCCGAGCCAGAGCGCGACGGTCCTTTCCGAGATCGACGGCCGGGTCGCGCAAGTCAGCGTCCGCCTCGGCGAGCCCGTGAAGGCCGGGACGAAGCTCCTCACCCTGAAGCATACGGACCCGGTCTACCGCTACGCGCCCGTGGTGATCCGCGCGCCGATCGCCGGCAACGTCTCGCTGATCGACGTCGGCTCGGGAAGCCAGGTGGCCCGCGGGCAGAAGCTCGTCGCCATCACCGATCCGAGCCGCGCGAGGATCCTGATCGAGCTTCCGGCCGCCGACCTCCCCTCCGTTCAATACGGCATGAAGGGCGAGTTCCGCGCGGCATCCGGCTCCCTTCCCGTGCAGGTCGCGGGAGTCAGTCCCGCGATCGATCCGCTCACGGGCACGGCCACCTGCGAGCTCGAGCTTGCCGAAGGGGCGAAGGCGCATCTTCCTCCCGGCTCGCTCGGGCAGGTCAGCTTCAAAGCGAACGTGCGCAAGGGAATCACCGTTCCCGATCACGCCCTCGTCTATCGCGGCACCGATACCTTTCTCCGGGTCGTGCGCGACGGCAAGGCCCACTGGATCAAGGTAGGTCTCGGCAAGCGCCAGCGGGGCTTCACCGAGGTCTCGAGCGGGGTCTCGGACGGGGACGTCGTGATCGAGCGCGCGAGCAAGCACGTCTCCGACGGCGATGAGGTCGCGGTGGAAACGGGAACATGAAGGGCATCTACTCCTCCCCGCTTCGCGTCTACCTGTGCCTGGCGGTCCTGGCGGCCGTCGGTCTCTACGTCGCCTCGCTGCTGCCGATCTCGCTCTTCCCCAACTCCTCGAAGCCCGTCGTCAACGTGAGCGTCGGTTACGGCGGCGGCACGGCGCGCGAGTTCCTGGCCACCTACGGCACCGGCTTCGAGTACTACCTCCAGTCGATGAACGCCGAGGGGATCGAGGTCGACAAGTTCACCGCCGACTACGGAAACGGCAGCGCGAGCTATCGCATCGAGTTCAAATGGGGCGTCTCGGCCGAGAAGGCGCAGCGCGAGGTGGAGATCTCGGTCCAGTCCTACGCGAGCCGCTTTCCCAAGGAGATCCGGGACTCGACCCACGTGAACGGCGACGGCGGGAACTCGGGCTTCTTCGCGGCGAGCTTTTACAGCGAGACGCGCTCGCTCGACGATCTCTACAACGTCCTCGAGCCGCTGCTCGCGCCGAAGCTCAACCGCATCAAGGACGCCTCCGACCCCGAGCTCTACAATCCGAACGCTAAGGAAGTGCAGGTCGAGCTGATCCCGGAGAAGCTCGCCTCGCTCAAGATCTACCCGCACGCGATCGAATCGGCCCTCGAGGCGGCGCTCGCCGGCTACAGCGGCGGCTCGCTGACCCAGGGGACGCGCTCGCTGCAGATCCAGATCCCCTCACAGATGACCGGGCTCGACGCCCTGGGCAGGCTCCCCATCGAGTCCGCGAACGGAAACGTGCATCTTTCGGACATCGCGCGGATCGACTTCGGCCCCGTATCCACGGGCAATCGCTCGTTCAAGACCAACGGCGCCCCGAGCCTGATCCTTTTCGCGAGACCGAAGCCGGGCGGCAACGTGAAGCGGATGTCCGAGGAGCTCATCACGGCGATCGAGTCCGCGCGCCCGGGCTTCCCCGGCGACGTCCGGTACCGCGTCCTGGTGGATCCCAGCGAGTTCATCCGCTCCTCGATCAGGAACGTCTTCCACGAGGTGGCCATCGGGGCGTTCCTCGCGGTCGTGATCCTGCTCGTCTTCATCGGCTCGTTCCGCAACGTGGTGACGGCGGCTATCGAGATCCCCCTCAGCATGATCCTGGCCTTCATCCTCATGAAGGTTTCCGGAATGCACCTGAACCTGATCTCGCTGGGCGGCCTCGCGCTCTCGGCGGGCATGAACGTCGACGCGTCGGTCGTCGTCAT
>CAYZKI010000024.1:0-3811 GCA_964478745.1 uncultured Bacteriovoracaceae bacterium | reverse complement strand
CTTCGCGCGCAGGCTCGAGGTGCTGGTCACGGCCGTGAAGGAAGTCCGCCTCGCCGTGATCTCCTCCACCGTCGCCTCGCTCGTCGTCTTCCTGCCGCTGATCTTCACGAGCAACCTGAGCAGCGCGATCCTCGGCGACCTGGCCAAGACGGTCGTTTTCTCGCACGGCCTTTCGGCGGTCGTCGCGCTGATCCTCGTTCCCACGGTCCGACTGCATCTCATGTCCCGCGAGGGAGCGCGCTACGAGCATCCGAAACCGTTCGCCGAGAAGTGGATCCGGGCGCTCGAGAACGGCTACGCGCGCGCCCTCTCGGCGTTCCTCGACCGCGCGCTTCTCCGCGCGGGCGTCTACGCGTGCGTGATCGCGATGCTCGCGGGGGCGGCCACCTTGGTCCTTCCGCGCCTGCCGAAGGAGATCATCGGGAAGCCCGATACCGACTGGGTCACGCTCGGCATGTGGACTCGGGGCAACACCTTCATCCGCCAGATGGAGTCCCACGCCGAGGAGACCGAAGCCCGCTTCCTCGAGAAGTTCGGCGATGACATCGACTACACCTTCACTCAGGTCTACGCCGCGAACGGCGCGTGGATGATGGCCCGGCTCAAGGACAAGCGCCGCATGCGCGAGGTCAAGGCGGCGGTGAGCGAGGAGTTCCAGAACACGCCTTTCGTCGAGTTCTGGGTCGACGTGTGGAACCCGGCCGAGCTGCCGATCCCCGACCCCCCGCAGCTGCAGATCGCCGCTCGGGGCGGGACCCCCGAGTCGAGGAAGCACGCGCTCGAGTACATCGACGACAGGCTGAGGAGAGAGTTCCCCGACAACTGGGTGTCGATCAACCCGGGCATCGGCCGCACGGACATCATCCAGCTTTCGCCGCTGCCGGAAACGCTGGGCAGGCTGGCTCGCGAGCGAGGCATGTCGCTCTACAAGCTCGCCGACCTGCTCCGGGTCGCCACTGAGGGGCGCTCGATCGGGTATATCCCGGTGGAGGGCCGCTCGACGGCCGTCGTGCTCCGGTTCCCCAAAGCCAACGGTACGGAGATCCGCTCGGCCGAGGAGGTCGCGGCGCTCCCGATCGCCATCGACTCGAAGATCGTCCCGCTCAAGGCGATCGCCGCCGTCGATCTCGTCGCCGCCCCGACGAACATCCGTCGCGAAAGCGGCAAGGAGGTCTCGCAGCTCACCTCCCGGAGCTCCGAGGAAAAACGCGTCGAAACGGCCGTGATCCTGGGCAAGGCCGAGGAGATCATCGCGGACTGGAAAGCCGCGCAGAAGGCTTCGGGCACTGGGTCCCCCGACCTCACCCTCCAGATCGAGGACGCGGAGAAGGACCTGACCGACGCGATCCGGCAGCTCTCGATCGCGACGGCTCTCTCGATCGCGCTCATCTTCCTCACGCTGCTGCTCCAGTTCGGAAGCTTCGTCAACGCCGCTCTGATCCTCGTCGCCATCCCGCTCGGTTTCCTGGGCGTGCTGCTTTCGCTTTACGCCTTCGGAAGCACGCTGTCGCTGAACTCGATCCTCGGGGTCATCCTGCTGAACGGAATCGCCGTCGCCAACAGCATCCTGCTCGTCGACTTCACGCAACGCCTCGTCGAGCAGGGAATGGCCCCGCGCGCGGCGGCGATCGCCGCGGCCCGGCAGCGTCTGCGGCCCATCCTGATCACGTCGCTCACCACGATCCTGGGGATGATGCCGATCGCCCTCGGCTTCGGCGAGGGCGGGCGCATCCTGCAGCCGCTCGGGATCGCGGTCAGCGGCGGGCTCTGGCTTTCCATGACCCTCACCCTGTTCATCGTGCCGGCGCTGCATGTCTACGCGCTGGACTTCGGCCTGAGGCCGCGCCGGGAGCCGGGAACGAGCGCGGCGCTCGCCCCCCTGGGCGCGGATCCCGTCACATGAAAGGCGTCTCCAGTCTCCTCTTGGCGCTGATCGCGACCTCGAACGCGCACGCGGCCCCCGCCGCCCCCGGGTTCGACGAGGCCTTGCGCCGCATCCTCGATCGGAGCACGGCCATCGCGATCCAGCGGGCGCGGATCGAGCAGACAATCGCGACCAACCTACCCACGCGCTTCTACCTGCTACCTTCGGTCGGCGTATCCGCCGAGCAGAGCCGCGCCTGGCTCGACGGCACCGATCCCTACTCCTCGCGGCAGGTCGCTCTCACGGGATCCGTCAACCTGTTCCGCTTCGGCTCCGACTACTTCAGGCGCAGGTCCGCCTCGAGCGAGGAGGAGGCCCAGCGCGCGCTCCTCTCGAACACGACGCTCGAGACAGAGAGGGCGGGAGTCGCGGCCCTCGTCGGCTGGATCCGCAGCCAGCGTGAAGTGGTCATCCTCAAGGCGATCCGCCAGTCGCAGCTCGAGCTGCATCAGATCCTCCGCGAGCGGTTCCAGCGCGGCCTCGTCGCCGAGCAGGAGGTGCTGAAGCTCGGAGTCGACCTCGACAACTCGGCTTCCGAGATCGCGAACGCGGAGATCCAGCTGTTCGACGCCCGGAGCGCGTTGCTCGCCCTGCTCGGCGACGAGCAGGTGCAGGACCAGTGGGCCTGGCGCGAACGCCTGGTCGCCGCGCGCCCGGCGGCCGCGGCGGATGCGGATCGCGCGTTGCTCGAGCAGCGCCCCGACTGGCAGGCAGCCGAAGCGAGGCTCCGTTCCGCCGATTACGCGAAGTCGTCGTCGTTCTGGAGGCTTTTCCCTTCGCTCGACGCATCGGGCTCCTGGGTCCTGCACAATCAGCGGGAGCCCGAGGTCGCGCTCCCGACCGGCTCTTCGGTGACTCTGAGCCTGTCGCTGCCGCTCTTCGACCGACTGACGAACTGGGGGACGTACCGGGCCCAGGCCCAGGACGCGGCGGCCGCGGATGCCGCGCTCGAGCAGGTCCGCCGGAACGCGCGCAGCGAGTGGGAATCCGCGCGGTTCTCCTTCGAGACGGCCTTGAGAACGGCGCTCAGCCGGGAAAAAACGGTGGGAATCGCGCAGCGGCTCTTCCAGGACGGGCTCAAGCGCTTTCGCGCCGGACGCGCCACGGCGAACGAGCTTGCCATCGACCGGGACCGCGAGCTGCGATCGGAGCTCCTGGCCATCCAGGGATGGGCCAATGCCCACGTGGAGTTCACCCGTTTCTGCCACGCCCAAGGAAAATCAGTCTTTTCATGCCCTTAGTGATATTCTCCGACTTTCGAATTCAAGTATTGACGCGCCGCATCTCTCCGTGATTTAACGCCGCCATTCACTGATTCGACCCAACACGTCCATTTGAAGGAGACACCCGCATGTTCGCGTCCCTGAGAACCCAGACTTTCGCCCTGAGCGCGCTCGTCGCTCTCGGCACCGTGCTCGCCTCCGGCGCCGCAATCGCCGAGGAGTTCGACAGCACCAACTACTTCCGCCAGTACGACGTCCGTGACCGCCTGCGCACCTCGCAGCAGATCATGTCCGAGAACAACGCCGTTCTCGCCGACCTCGAAGGCCCGTACATCAACGAGTATCCGCGGCGCGCTGCCTCCGTGAGCAACGACGTTGCCGCGCAGATCCTTCGTGGCGTGATGAACCATCCCGTCGCCTCGCTGAACCAGCTCTACAAGTACGATCCCGAAGGCGGTATCGGCTTCTGCTTCGGCCGCGCGATGACCGTGCATCTCGAGTCGCTCTATCGCGGCGTCTCGAAGAGCGGCATCAAGAAGATGTGGGCGCTCGGCCAGCTTTCCGATGGCGGCCCCACGAAGTGGCGCTACCACGTGACCTCGCTGCTCAAGGGCCCGGGCAACACCTGGTACGCGATCGACCCGATCTTCGGCCGCGTCATGAC
>CAYZKI010000023.1:11043-17489 GCA_964478745.1 uncultured Bacteriovoracaceae bacterium | reverse complement strand
CGGTCGCGGGCTTTCTCGACCTGGTCCTTCCTGATCTGCTCACCGACCGAAGGGGCGGGCGCGGCGGCGGGATCGGCGCTTCGCGCGCAGCCGGAGAGTCCGGCCGCTGCAGAAACAAGACCAAGGAGCAGACACGTGTGTAGCTTTCGCATCGAGCCGGGTTAACACCTGAAACCTTCGGCGTAAATACTGACGCGATGCCGGATTAAGGATGTTTAATGTGTTCGCCTGATTGACGTCGTGCTTCACGGATAATAGGGGTAAAATAGTCAGATCAGGAGATGCTCATGCTGCTGAAAACCAGCCGGTTTGCCCTCGTTTCCATAGCGATTTCGATCGGCGCCTCCGCCGCGCCCGCCGCTCGCGCGGACGACTCCCTCGGGCGCGCGCTTCGCGAGGCCGCGCGCGCGGGAAGCGTGAGGGATGTCGAGGCGCTGCTCGCCCGGAACGCGCCTCTCGAGGACCGCTCGTTCACGGGCCGGACCGCCCTGATGGAGGCGGCGCTTTACGGGCACGCGAAGGTGGTGAGGCTCCTCCTCGCGAAGGGCGCGAACTTCGACGCCACCGATGACCGCGACCAGACCGCGCTCCACGGCGCCGCCTGGAACTGCTCGCACCGCTCGGCCGAGGCGCTGATCAGGCGCGGCGCCAACCCGAACCGCCGCAACTCCATGGGAACGACGGCGCTGATGAACGCGGCCGAGCAGGGATGCCTGATGACCGTGCAGGTCCTCCTGTCCGCGCGCGAGATCGACGTCAACGCCGTCGACGATCACGGCCACAACGCCCTCTACTACGCCGACGAGAACGCGGCCGTCGGGACGGATGCCTACCTGATCTCGAGGCTCCTCCGCGGCGCCGGAGCCCGGGAGCTCGATGATCGCCCGGATATCTCGGTCGCGCGCCCGCCGAAGCAGGTGCCGTGACCCGGGTCTTCATCTTCCGCCACGGCGAGACGGACTGGAACGCGGAAGGGCGGTTCCAGGGGCACATCGACGTTCCGATGAACGACCGCGGCCGCGCGCAGGCGGCCGAGCTCATCCCCGCGCTCGAAAGCTCGGGCATCCGCGCGATCCTGAGCAGCGATCTTTCGCGGGCCCGCGAGACGGCGCAGATCGTGGCCTCGAAGCTCGGCATCCCGGTGTTCTCGGACCGCGGGCTGCGCGAGGCGCACCTGGGTGAGGCTCAGGGCCTGACGATCGCCGAGATCGAGGCGCGTTTCGGGAAAGAGAAGCTGCAACGCTGGAGATCGAGCCATCCCACCGACGCCGACGTCGCCTACAAGGACGGCGAAAGCGGGAAGCACGTCATGCAGCGCGTGTTCTCGGCGATGGAGCGCTTCATCGAAGCGAACCCGGAGTGGGGGGCGATCGGGGTGTCGACGCACGGGGGAGTCATCCGGAGAGTCATGGAGAGGATCCTTCCGCCCGACAGCCCGGCGGTTCGGATTCCCAACTGCGTCGTCTATGAGCTGAATTTCGAAAGAGAGGGCCGGGTTTGGAAGATCCCGGCCCCTGAGCTTGAAAGGCTGAGCCGTTTCCAGGTCAGCCGGTCATGAACCACTGCTTGGCCCAGTGGGTTTCGGTCGTATCCACCCACTGATTGCCGCGGACCTTCTTCCAGACGAAGTCCTCGAGCTCCTCGGGGGTGGTGACGTTGAGCCAAAGGGTGCAATCCCAGTCGCCCTGGGTCGACCAGGCGCCCTTGACCGCGGGGTTTCCCTTCCACGCATGCCACGCATCGGCGGGGGCGCCGGCCTTCCACTTCAAACGGACCCACGGTTGCCAATCTTTGGTAGCCATTTCGAAATTCCTCCTTGAAAGAATCTCAGTCTGAAGGGCAAAGAAGGTCGTTACAACGGAAAAGGGGACGACATGACCGCGAAGCCAGCGCAATCGGTTCGGCCGGAGAAGTACGACGCGATCGTCATCGGCGGCGGGCATAACGGACTGGTCACGGCCGGCTATCTCCAGGCCGCCGGCGTCAAAACTTTGGTGCTCGAGGCACGCTCGCAGGTGGGCGGCTCGTGCGTGAGCGAGGAGGTTTTCCCGGGCTTCCAGGTCTCGACCACCTCGTACGTCTGCAGCCTGCTTCGCCCGCAGATCATCCGTGACCTCGAGCTCGCGAAGCACGGAATGCACCTGATCGAGCGCAATCCCTCCTCGTTCACCCCTTTCCCGGACGGCCGGCACCTCATGTTCTGGTCGGACCAGAGGAAGACCTGCGAGTCGATCGCGCAGTTCTCCAGGAAGGACGCCGAGGCGTTCCCCCGGTACGAAGCGCTCCTGACCGAGCTCGCCGCGTTCGTCGAGCCTCTCCTGATGACCACTCCTCCCGATCCGCTCTCGAACAGGGTCTCGGACCTCTGGACGATCGCGAAGCTCGGCCTCAAGGCGCGGGGGATGGGGGAGAACGTCTACGAGAAGCTGCGCATTCTCGCCCAGAGCACGACCGACTTCCTCGAGCGCTGGTTCGAGTCGGACCAGCTCAAGTCGACGCTCGCGACCGACGGCGTGATCGGCGCGTTCGCGTCGCCGTCCACGCCGGGCACGGCCTACGTCCTCCTTCACCACGTGATGGGCGAGACGTTCGGGCGCAAGGGCGTCTGGGCATACGTTCGCGGCGGCATGGGCGGCATCACGCAGGCCATGGCCCGCTCGCTCGAGGCCCGCGGCGGGACCATCCGCACCCGCGCGCGCGTGGCGAGGATCCTGGTCCGGGACGGAAAGGCCGTCGGCGTCGCGCTCGAAAGCGGCGAGGAGATTCACGCGCGGCGGGTGATCTCGAACGTGGATCCGAAGCGGACCTTCATCGACCTGATGGAGGCGCGCGACCTGGACGGCGTCGATCCCGCGCTTCTCGAGAAGGTCCGCCAGATCCGCTACCGCTCCGCGGTCTTCAAGGTGAACCTCGCGCTCGGAGGCGTGCCGGACTTCACGGCGCTGCCGAACGCGGGCGGAAAGCCCGGGCCCCAGCATCACGGGACGATCCATATCAGCCCTTCGATGGAGTACATCGAGAATGCCTACGACGACGCGAGAAGAGGCCTTTGCTCGGAAAACCCGATCCTCGAGTGCACGATGGCCTCGGTGCTCGACGCGACGGTCGCGCCCGCGGGGAAGCACGTCATGTCGATCTTCACGCAGTACGCCCCCTACGAGCCGAAGGACGGGCCGTGGACCGAGGCGAAGAAGCAGGATTACGCGAACCGCTGCATCCGGCTCCTCGACGAATACGCCCCCGGCTTCAGGAACCTCGTGGAAGGCGTGCACACGCTGAGCCCCGTCGACCTCGAGCGCGAGTACGGGCTCACGGGCGGGAACATCTTCCAGGGCGAGATGTCGCTCGACCGGCTCTTCTTCATGCGGCCCATCCCGGAGCTCGCGCGCTATCGCACACCTGTCAAGAATCTGTGGATGTGCGGGGCGAGCACCCATCCGGGCGGCGGAGTGATGGGCGCCTCCGGCCATAACGCGGCCCAGGAGATCCTCAAGGAGTCGAGACTCTGACACCCTCTTTTTCGGCTTAGGTGCGCCGCGCGGGATTCCGATCCTATAGCGTGAAACTCCACCGGATTTTGAGTGTTGCAGGCCTCGGTCTCATCCCGTTCTCCGTTCCTCATCCGTCAGGCGCCGCCCCGAAGGCCGCGATGCCCCGGATGGATCGGGTCGCTTCGCAGGCGGTTTGGAAGGACGAGATCGGCTGGACGAGGCAGGCCCTGGTCCTGTTCAAGTCCGAGCGTTCCGCCTCGGCCGCGATCGAGGATCTTCCAGCGGGTTTTCGCGCCATCGCGTCCGCGGGCGAGCTCGTCGTTCTCGAGGCGGCGACCGCCCTGAGCGCCGAGACGATCGCGAGGGTGCGGCGGATCTCCGGCGTCGTCGCCGTCGAGCGCGCGGCTCCCGCGCATCCCGGCGAGGACCGGAACAAGAGCTGCGCGAACTGCGCGTTCAACCTGACGGCCGAGGACCTGTTCCCGGCCGCGAACCTCGACTCGATCGGAAGCACCCTCCGGGCCGTCCAGTGCGAGGACCGCACGGTGTGCGGAAACGGCGTTTCCAAGTGGTGGGCACAGGACGCGGTCGACGCCGAGCTGATGAAGGAGAAGGCGGCGGAGCTCGCGGGCAGCACCACGGCCAAGGTAGCCGTGGTCGACTCGGGCTTCGACCTGAGCCAGAAGTCGAAGTTCAGCGCCCTGGGCGGCGTGAGCGTCCACGCCGGCGCGATCGTCGGCGAGATGCACCCGACGAGCAAATGGAAGATCGAGCTCCCTTCCAACTCGAAATCCGACAGGCTGATCGGCGATCCCCACCGCGACGAGAACGGGCACGGCACCATGGTGTCGAGCGTGATCGCCGGAAGCGGGCGATTCGGCTCGGCTTCGAACGTCTCTCTTTCCGTCTACCGCGTGACGGGTCCCGGCGACTCGGGGTCGACCACTACGGCGATCCTGCAGGCGGCGGCGTGGAAGGCATGCGACCAGAACCGCGACCCAGACGGAATCGCGATCGTGAACATGAGCTGGGGCGGGCGCCTGGACGAGTCGGGCGCGGAGCGGGAGGAGGACAAAGAGGTGACGCGGAAGCTCATCGAGAAGTTCGCCGAGGCGGGCTGCCTGGTCACCAAGTCCTCGGGCAACGCCACCTTCCGCCGCGAACCCGGAACGGATCCCGACGACGCGTACCTGCGCGTGGCGGCGATCGACGGAACCCATGAGCTCGCTGACTTCTCGACCGCGGGCGAGATCGCCGCTCCCGGCGCCTCCTATTACGTGATCGAGAGCACGCAGGCGTACGACCCGCTTTCGGGTTCCTCGCGCCGTTGCGCGCGCGAGGATCTGAGCTCGACCTCTCCGCGCAGGTTCATCAACGGAACGAGCTTCGCCGCTCCGCTCGCGGCCGCGGTCGCGAGCCAGGTGACGCGCGTGCTGAAGACCGGCGCGTCCTTCAAGCGCCTGTCCAACCCGGATCGCATCCGGATGGTTTCGCGCATCCTGCGCGCCTCGCAGGTGAACGGATCGATCAACGGGCTGCGCGCGGTCATGCTCGCCGACGCCTGGAACCGGCACGGCGGCGGCCGCCTCATGGCCCCGGATGAGCTGAACGGCGCGCTCGCGCGCGCGACCGGCGCTCTCTGCTCCGCGCCATCGAGGGCCTGTGATCCCCGCGCGAGCTGCGAGGCGAACGCGCCCTGCCTGCTCCGCTCGAAGGAGCGCCTCGCGCTCTGTCAGGCTCCGGGCACGCAGGAGGCGAAGAGCCTCGCCGAGGAGGCGCTCGCCCGCGGCGACATGGAAAGCCTGCAGCGCTTCACCCGCTTGCTGCGCAACTCGGCCGACAGCCGCGCGAAAGCGGCGGCCGTCGAGCTGACCGCGCGCACCGTGGACAAGGTGCTCAAGGACAAGGGGTACATCGCCAATCCGCGGGTGTACGAGCATCGCTCGAAGAACGCGCGGGTCCTGGGCAGCTTGAGCGTGAACTTCGTGAAATCGCAGGTCGTGAGCTTCTTCCGCGACTGCTCCTCGGGCAGGAGCTGCGACAAAGGCCTCATCGAGGGGATCCTCAAGCACACGCTCGAGTCGTCGACCGTGAACGAGTCCCTGCGGATGGGCATCGACCCGAAATCGGGAGAGGACCGGGGCAGCGGCTCCACGATCGAGGCGCTGGTGCAGCTGATCCAGGAGTCCCGCAAGATCCTCGGAGAGAAGAAGGTCACCGATCTTCTCGCGTCCTTCTTCAATGAGGAGGCCGTGCGTGTCCAGAAGACCACGCTTGCCGACGGCAGCCGCGGGCTCCTGGGCCGGAACCTCTCGGGACCGGCGCGTCTCCTGAACGTTTTCCTCACGCAGGAGCCGGAGGGCTCCGCGCTCGCGAAGGCCCTGAGGGTCAAGGAGCGCATCCTGCTCGGCCAGATGTCCAAGGCCAACGAGTATTTCCGGGCGCGCACCCAGGAGCTCACGATGTTCGGCGAGGAGTACCCGACCCGCGCAGCGTTCGACGGGATGATCGCACGCAACCGCGACCTGATCGATCACGCCGTGGAAACCGGACACCTGCTCGAGCTCGCGCCGATCCAGGCGCAGTACCTCGCCGAGCACGTCGACGACGTGCCCGAGTGGAAGTCGCGCAGGACCGAAATCCTCCTTTCGCTGATCCGCGCGGCGGCCGGACGCGGCGCCTGGGGAACGCAGAACGGTACTTCGTATCAGCCCGAGAACGACTACGACGTGTTCGACACCGCGTTGCAGAAGCTCGCCAAGGGGCCCGCGCCGAGCGCCGCCGAAAAGGCGGCCTTGCGCAAGATCATCGAGGACGCGACGAACCTGCCCGTTCTCGCGCACCTGGCCTACGGGCACTATCTGAAGATCGCCGTCGGACTGAACTTCCTCGACGACTACAGCCAGGTCGACAAGGCGGAGCTGATCACGCGCATCACCGTCCTGCCCAAGGGCG
>CAYZKI010000023.1:432-11033 GCA_964478745.1 uncultured Bacteriovoracaceae bacterium | reverse complement strand
CTGGGCCAGCGGGTGGCGCTCTCGGCGCGCTCCGCGACCGAGCCGAGGCTCTCGGGTGCGCTCACTCACGAGACGCTCACGACCGTCGAATCCGTCTTCAGTCAGATCGCCACCGATCCCGAGCGCGCCGCGAAGGCGGCGGGCCAGAGCGTGGCGCTTCCCGCTGTGACCGAGAGATATCCCACGCGGTTCCGGCCGATTCCGGAAACGGTGAAGCCCGAACCCGCGGTGATCCCGGCGAACCGGGAGCTCGCCGAGGGGATCGCGGATTGGGCCATGAAGCAGCTGGTGAGCGGAGGAGCGGCGGCGCGCGGAGAGAGGCTTCTCTCGAACGTGTTCTCGACGTTCGATCCGAAGCAGAAGGCGCTGCTGCAGGGGCTGACCCGATGGAAGGAAACGGCGCGCGCGATCCTCGCCGAGCACGAGCGGCAGAAGACGGTGCTCGCGGACTACGACCGCAGGCTCGCGTCGGCGACGCCGCAGACCCGCGGCAAGATCCAGATCGAGCGCGCGAACGAGACGTTTCCGTGGAAGCGCGTCTCCGACGCCACGGTGAAGCGCCTGCACGAGCTGCTCCAGTAGCGAAACTACTGGAAGCGCATCAGAACAAAAACTCAACCCGCGCTCTTGAAAAAGGGAAACGCGTCCCTTACCTTTGTATGAAGACGAATCCTCTTGAAAGGAGGCAGTTCATGCAAATGACCAAAACCATGTTCCAATCTCGCGTAGGTCATCCGTTCACCGGCATGGGCAGCCTCTCTTATCCAGCCTGCATCCGCGGCTCTCGACTTTGACGCCGAGAGCGCTGCCTCCGCAAAAAAGAACAAGACTGACTCCCGGTACTGAAACGCGAATCCAAGCCACGCGCTCGCATTGAGCTCGCGCCTTCGCGTCCCGGTACCTTCCGCTGTCCGGGCGCATCGCGGCGTCGCCCGGGGGGCGTTCTCTATCCGCCGCGTTGGAGAAATCATGAAAAAGGCAAAGAGCGCCGAAGCCCTGAAGCTTCGGCAGGACATCGAACAGGAACAGATCGCGGTTGAAAGGGTGCTCGAGATAGCGCTCAAGCCTCCGCCCGATCCCGTGCTGAAGGAGCTCTGGATCGCGCGGCTGGTGGCCGCTTTGCGATGGATCGCCAGGAACGCGCTCGAGTCGGTGGATCTCGTGCGTGAAATCGGCCCCGGCGTGCAGCCCCTCGACAGGCACGTCTGGGAGCCCAAGCCGTTCGATTCGCGCCCCCTCATCCGGTAACGCGAGCCGATTCGGCCCTCCGTGCGGCGCCAGTGACGGTCAATCACTGGCGCCGTTCATTTTTTCATGCAATAACGCCAAGGTATGGGCGCTCAATGGAAACATGCGGGCCGCGTAGGCGCGGCGAACAAGAAGGGCCAGCTGGTCAGCAAGCTCGCGAAGGAAATCGCCGTCGCGGCCAAGATCGGGGACCCGAACCCGGACAACAACCCGCGCCTGCGGGCCGCGGTCGAAGCCGCGAAGAAGGCTTCCGTCACGCGCGACACGATCGAGCGCGCCATCAAGAAGGGCGCGGGCCTTCTCGACGAGCAGGTCACCTACGAGCTCATCACTTACGAAGGATTCGCCCCGCACAAGGTTCCGGTCATCGTCGAGTGCCTGACCGACAACAAGAACCGCACGGCGGCTGACATCCGCGTGCTGTTCCGCAAAGGGCAGCTCGGCTCGATGGGGAGCGTGGGCTGGCAATTCGATCGCCTGGGCGTGGTCGAAGCCACGACTCCTTCGGCGGGCGTCGACATCGAAGCAGTGGCGATCGAGGCGGGCGCTCAGAACGTCGAGCCTCTCGAGGCTTCGGACGTCCCGGCAGGCCAGACTGGCGCGCGTTTCTTCTGCGACCCGACGGACCTCGATTCGGTCTCCAAGTTCCTCATCGCGAACCAATGGACGGTCACTCTTTCCGAGATGAGCTACATCGCGAAGAACTTCACGGAGCTCGCCGACGACGCGAAGAAGGAAGTCGCCGAGTTCCTGAACGCGATCGACGAGCACGACGACGTACACCGCGTTTACGCGGCCCTGAAGTAGGGTTCAGAAGTTCATCGCCGTCCTGAGTTCCGCGAAGCGCGGGTCCGCGCGGAGCGGGTCGAGGAACGGATCGATCCGGAGATCGACGAGCAGCACCGATCGCTCGTCGAAGGCCTGGTTCAGGAGCTTCAGCGCGGCTTTCCGGTTCCCGAGGCCGAGCTCGATCAGGGCGATGTTGTAGGCCGAGACGTAGCGCTTGCCGGAAAGGGCCGAGAGCTCGGAGATGATGTTTCGCGCCTCGGCTTCGCGGCCGGCCTTCGCGTAGGCATGGCCCAGGGCGCCCGCGATGACGGGCGAGCCTGAGGCGTGGCCGCGCAGCTTCTCGAGGATCTCGATGGCCTGTCCGGGCTGGCCGGAGAGAACGAGCGCCCGCGCGATCCAGAGGTGCGCGGGGAGGAAGCCCGCGTCGAGCTCGAGAGCCGACTTGAGCTGGCGGATCGCGGCCGGGTAGCGCTTCTGGAAGAAGTCTGGGAACGCGCGGCTGACGTGAAGGCTCGGCGAAAGCGGATCGAGCTCGATGGCGGCCTCGAACTCCCGCGCCGCCTCTTCGAATCGCTCCTGGGACAGGAGCAGCATCCCGTAGAACTGGCGCGCCGCCGAGTTGCTGGGCTGCAGCTCGAGGGCCCTCCGGTAGTCGGCCTCGCCGCCGGACCAGTCATGATCGTAGTAGACCCTGCGCCCGGCGCGGGCGGTCAGCGACTCGGCCGATTCCTGGCTGATCTTCAGCGCCTTCTCGGTGAAGGGCCGCTCGCGCGTCAGCGCGTCCTTCGGCGAGATGTAGCCGTAGTAGGCGAGGAGGTGAAGCGAGGTGCTGGCGCCGACGAGATGGCCGGCGTACGCGGGGTCCATCCCGATCGCCGTCTTGAACTCCTCGAACGCCTTCCAGAGCGATTCCTCCGAGCGGCGGTTCAGGAAGTAGCGTCCCTTGAGGTAGTGCAGGTAAGCCTGCTGGTCGGGCGCGGCCTGGGGCAGGGTCGTCCCGGGGACGCTCGCGAGCGAGCGCCTGCGGGTCTGGTCGATAACCTGGCCCGCGATCTTCCGATGGAGCTCGAAGACTTCGGTGACCGGAACCTCGAACGAGGCGGCCCACAGGTTTTCCTGCGAGCGGACATCGACGAGCTGGACGGAGACCCGAAGCCGGCCCGACGCGCGTTTCACCTGGCCGGTGAGGATCGTCTCGGCGCGAAGCTCGCGGCCGATCTCCGCCAGCGGCTTCGCGCTGTTCCGGTAGGGCTGGACCGAAGCTCGCGCGAGGACCCCGAGCTGCGGGAGGCGCGACAGGCTGGTGATGAGCTCGTCGGTCAGGCCCTCGCTCAGGTACTCATCCGATGTTTCGCCCGTCAGGTGGCTGAAGGGAAGGACCGCGATCCGGAGTCGCCCGGAGTCGGGCGCGGGCTCGCGATGGCCGAGCAGCGCGATCGCGCCGAGCGCGCCGATGAACGCGACGCCCGCGAACGCCGCGGCCCGCGAACGGACGCCCCGCCAGAGCGCGCGGCGCGCCGCCCGGAGCGTGGCCGAGCCCTCGGACCCGCGCGTCCCGACCGGAGTGATGCGGAAGATCTCCACCGGGCTCGAGATGTTCTTCAGGCGGCGCGCGCCCGCGGGCACGGGCTTCTCGTCGATCTGCGCCTTCACCTGGTCGTGCACTTGGCGCGAGAAGCAGATGCCGCCCGGATCGGCCAGGAACTGCAGTCGCGCGGCGATGTTCACGCCGTCGCCGTAGATGTCGTAGCCGTCGTCCTGCGTCTCGACCACGTCTCCCAGGTGGATGCCGATGCGGACCATGATCGCGTCGGTGGCCTGCTCGTTCCGCTGATGGAGAGCTCGCTGCACGCGGATGGCGCACTGGACGGCGTCGAGCGCGCTCGCGAACTCGAGGAAGAACGCGTCGCCGATCGTTCGGATCTCGCGCCCGCGGAACTCGGCGAAGATCGGCCGCAGCAGGCGCCGGTGCTCCTCGACCAGGCGGATGGCGAGATCCTCGTCCCTGTGAGTGAGGGCGCTGTAGCCGACGATGTCCGTGAACATGACGGCGGCAAGCTTTCTTCGCCCGATCTTCATCACTTCCGTATCGGACAAAGCAGGGGAGGAGGATAGCGCGCGGAACGGGTGTCAGGGCATTGACGGCGCGATGCGTCCCTCAGGACTCGGGAACGAACGGGAGCTCGAAATCCGGCAGGGTACGCGGGGCCTCGACCTTGCTCGTGCCGCTGCGGGCGTCGGCCAGGTCGCGCGTGGTCTGGTTGATGCGGTAGCTGAGCTCCTGGGACATCGCCCAGAGGAACTTCACGGAGATGGCGGGCTCCTTACGGAGCATGGAGATCAGATCCTTGCGGCTGAAGGCCAGCACGGTGGCCGGCTGGGTAGCCCGCACGGTCGCGGTCCTGGGAATGTTGTTGAAGAAGCCGATCTCGCCCAGGAACTCGCCCTTGCCGCGGGTCGCGACGGCTTGGTCGTTCTTGAGGATCTCGATCGTCCCGCTCGCCACGACGAAGAGCTCGTCTCCCATCGAGCCTTCCTCGATGACCCGGTCTCCGGGCTGGAATTCGCGAACTTTCACGAGGCTCAGGACCTTCAACAGCTCCGGATAGGTGAGGTAGCGGAAGAGAGGAACCTTGCCGAGGACTTCCCCTTTCTTGAGGGCGTCCAGCGCCTCGGTCCGGGGCATGTCCGTCTCGATCATGACCGAGATGACGGTGATGTTGTCGTGCCCGCCGCGCTCCTTGGCGATCCGGACGAACTCGGCGGGAAGCTTCTCGACTTCCATCTTCTGGCCGAGCTCGAGAAGCTCGGGCGCCTTGACGTACGCGGTGAGGCCGTCGCTGCAAAGGATGAGGCGATCGCCCGTCATGAGCTCGAGCTGGAGGATGTCGACGGGAACGTATTCCTGCATGCCGATGGCGCGCGTGAGGGTGGAGGAGTAGGGGCTCTTTCCGGCCTCCTTCTCGTTCCAGATTCCCTGGCGCTTCATCTCGGCCGCGACCGTATGGTCCTCGGTGAGCTGGTGGATCTTTCCCGCCCGGATCAGGTAAATGCGGCTGTCGCCGACGTTGGCCAGGATGGCGTGGTCATGCGCGACGAGAACGACGGCGGCGGTGGTGGCCATGCCGCGGAGCGTCGCGTCCTGCGCGCCCAGGCGAAGCACTTCCCGGTTCGCCGCTTCGATAGCGCGATGCAGCAGCGCCGTCACCTGGCCTCGCGCGACCAGCGTCTTGTCCTTCCAGTAGCGCTCCAGGGTGGTCCGGTGCTCGGCGATGTGGCGCCGGATGGTCTCCGCGCACGTGCGGCTCGCGTTTTTCCCGGCCATTTGACCGCTGACCCCGTCGCAAACGACGAATAGGCCGAGCTGCGGATCGCAGACCTGGAAGTCCTCGTTCACTTCCCGTTTCGCGCCTGGGTCGGACAGGGCCGTGGATCGGGTTCGCATCTGTCATCAGGCTATCAGCCGCCCTGATCCGCGCCAAGTAGAACGAATCAGTTTTCGCGGCAAGGCGGGCGGGCTATGTTGGGCCTCGGTTACCGCTTCGAATTGGAGAATTTTGTGAAACCCGCAAGCTCGAGCCTTTCCCGACTTCTGATCCTCGCCCTCCTGTCCGCCGCCGCGGCAACTCCCCCGGCCCGCGCGGACGAAGACGGCGCCTACCTCGATCCGCCCTATCCCCGCACCGCGGGTCCCGTGCGCGGCGAGTTCCGCGCGGCCGACGAACTTCCGCGTCCCGAGCGCGAGCGCACGACCCGCCGCCTTCCGAGCAAGTCCGACACGGCGGCGCTGATCGCGCTGCAGACTCCGGTCAGGAACCAGTCCGCCCGCGGCACGTGCTCCATCTTCTCCTCGACCGCGATGCTCGAGTCGCACCTGATCCGCGAGGGGTACTTCGCCCAGGACGCCGACTTCTCCGAAGAGTGGCTCCAGTACGTCGTCATGACGACGAAGGAAGCCGATCTCTCGGGCAAGGTGAACGGCGGCTCCTGGACCTATTACAACTTCGAGATGTTCAAGAAGTTCGGCACCGCCGAGGAAGCCCTGCTCGAGTACATCGGCGAGACCTGGGAAGCCCTCGCGTCGTCGCCGCTCGCGCAGCTTCGTTGCGCGGTCCTCGCGGGCCTCGACCTGAACCGCTGCCTGCTCGGCCATCGCAGCCCGAAGCTGCTTCGCGCGACCGAGGCGCAGCTCACCACCCCGGGCGGACCTCTTTACGACCCCGATTTCCTCGCGGTCCGCGACCGCGCTTCAGAGGTCCGCCTCGACTACACGGCGGGCATCGTGAGCACGAACAGCCACCGGGTCACCAGCCTCGACGCCGTGAAGGGGCTGCTCGCGAAGGGAATCCCGGTCGCCCTCGACGTCGATTTCTACTATGGCGCCTGGAACCACCGGAAGGCCACGGAACTCGGGATCGGCCGCGACATGAACGCGTGGGCCGCCGGCATCGTCGGTTATCCCGAGTACGGCTCCGCGGACCTGGTGAACACGCGCAAGGAGCCCGCGGGGCACTCGGTGGTGCTCGTCGGCTACGACGACAACGCGGTCATCGAGACCGAAGTCCTGATGGAAGACGGGTCCACGGGGCATTTCACCTACAAGGGCGTCTTCTACTTCAAGAACTCCTGGGGCACCGCGAGCTTCGGCGTCTCCACCGAGATCGATGGCGTGACCTATCCGGGCTACGGCGCGATCACCCAGCAGTACGCGATCGAGCACGGAGAGTTCTTCCAGCTGCGGCTCAACTGAGGCATAGTGGGCGTTAGCTCACTATGTTCTCAGATCCACGCATAGCCACAGTTGCCACGGTGATCCTTGCCCTCGCGGTGCTGCACACGTTCCTGTGCGCTCCGATCCGGGCCTTGGGAAACAAGTATCCGGAAGGTTCGCCCAAGGAGAATTTCTTTCACCTGATCGGAGAGGTCGAGATCGTGTTCGGCCTGTGGGCCGCGGTGTTCCTGGTCTGCGCCTCGGTCCTCTCGAGCCCCGACGAAGCCATCGCCTATGCCGAGAGCCGGAATTTCACCGAGCCCTTTTTCGTGCTGGCGATCATGGCGACCGCCGCGACGCGTCCGATCATCAGTGTCGCCGCGTCGCTCGTCGATGGGTTCGCGCGCCTGCTTCCGTTCCCCGCCGCCCTCCGCGGGTATGTCTCGTGCCTGCTGATCGGGCCGTTGCTGGGGAGCTTCATCACCGAACCGGCGGCAATGACCCTGACCGCTCTCTTGATCCGGCATCGATATTTCCCGGGAGCTTCCCAGAAACTCAAGTACGTCACTTTGGCGGTGCTTTTCGTGAACGTTTCGATCGGCGGGGCGCTTACGTCTTACGCGGCGCCGCCCGTGCTCATGGTCGCGGCCAAGTGGGGCTGGAACACGCCTTTCATGCTGCAGCACTTCGGATGGAAGGTCCTGATCGCCGTTTGCGTGAACGCGATCGCTGCCGCTTTTCTCTTTCGACAGGAGCTTTCCTCGAGCGCCGCTCGCTCCGCGGAAAACTCGGGACAAACGCTCCCGGGCTCGCCGGTTTGGCTGACTTTCACCCACTTGCTTGCATTGGCCCTGATCGTCGTGACTGCCCACCACCCCGTGATCTTCCTGGGGGTCTTCCTGTTCTTCCTTGGGATCTACGAGATCAGCCGGGAGCATCAGGACGAGCTGCAGCTGCGGTCGGCGCTCCTAGTGGCGTTCTTCCTCGGAGGAATCGTCATCCTGGGGGGGATGCAGAGCTGGTGGATCCAGCCGCTCTTCCAGGGGATTTCTGACGGGACCCTTTTCGTCGGAGCGACCGCGCTCACGGCGATCACGGATAACGCCGCGCTGACCTATCTGGGATCGCAGGTCGAAAACGTGACCGCGGGCTTCCAGTACGCGCTCGTGGCGGGTGCGATCGCCGGCGGCGGCCTCACCGTGATCGCGAACGCGCCGAATCCCGCGGGCTTCACTCTCCTGCAGGGCTCGTTCGGGTCCGAGGGGATCCATCCCATCAAGCTGCTCGCGTACGCGACGCCCCCGACGCTGGTCGCGATGGCGTGCCTTTGGCTGATCTAGGCTAGGGCTCCGCGAGGATCGCGCTCACCCGTTCGAGGGCGCGCGCGATCTCGACCTTGAAGGCTTCCCTCGCGCTCCCGGGATCCCTGCCGAGTCCTCCGAGCCACGGGTCCGCGCGATAGGCCTCGGCGATCCTTCCGGCCTCGCTGTCGGCGAGCTCCGCGAGCGCGCTCAGGGGGAAGCGATCCTCCACGAGCTCGCGGAGGCGCTCCTTGAGCCGCCGCCTGAGCTCGGGATGGCTGGCCAGCAGGCGGAAGAGGCGGTTGCTCTCGAGCAGGAACCGGTCGTCGCACGACGCTTCCCAGGAGCGCTCCCAGTCCCAGGGCGAGAAGACGAGCGGCGCGCCCGAGGCGGGGCGGAAAAGATAGAAGTTGTTCCCGATCCCGTCGCAGTTCCAGAGAAAGACGTTTCCCGCGAGCAGCGCGACGGCGGAGTCGAGATCCACGGCCGCTCCGAGCTCGCCGAGCGGCGAGTTCCCGGCCTCCGGGGAATTGACCAGGACGGCGAGGCGGGAGATCTCGCTCCGCTCGAACTCGCCCTGCTTCGCGTCGAGCCCGTACTCGGGATCGCGGGCCATCTGCGGCGTGAACGTGGCGCGATTGGGGAGCGCCTTGTAGATCCGGCGCGACGGCGTGCCCCGGCGCTCGTAGAAGCGCTCGTCGACCTTCTCGATCCTGAGGAACAGCCCGAGATACTCGGAGTTCATGTAGACGGCGACGGGCTCCACCTCGGGAACGAGGAGCCCGAGCGCGTCGAGGACGCGGCGTCCGACCAGCGTGCGCAGGAAGGAGGGATCCTGCGACTGCGCCGAGAGCTTGAACGCCGCGTGCACGCCGTCAGGCGACTCGATGTCGAAGCTCTTCTTGTGGTGGGTGAGCGACCCCGCGCCGGAAAGCGAGATCGATGTCTCGTACGAGTTTCCACCGAGCTCGACCGTGGCCCCGACCGCGTTCTTGCGCCTTCCTCCGTGGAGGAGCTGCGCGTAGCTTTCGGAAGGAAGGGAGATCCTGACGGCCTCGAGCCCGAGCTCCGTCGGGGCCGGGGGGCTCGAGCAGGATTGCGCGGGAAGAAGCGCAGCGCAGAGCCCGGCGATCGCGGCCATCGCTGCGGGGCCCGCGGAAGCTCTCATCAGAAGTAGTACCTCGCCGCGAGCCGCAGCTCGCTCGCCACGTCGAAGCCCGGAATGGGCGCGAGCAGCCCCGGCGTCCTCGAGCTCACGCCGTTCAGCTGGAGGGCGACGAAGAACCTCTCCAGGAAGAAACGCTTCGCGCCCAGGGTGAGCGCGAGCGTCGAGTTCGAGAATGCGCCGTTGCCGGCCCCGAGCTCGTGCAGGATCCCCTCGACGCGCGCGAAAGGCTCCCACGGGCCCGTTCTCAGGGACGCGCCCAGCGTGAGCGCCGCGAAGTGCACGTTGTCATCCTGGCCGAGGAGCGTGCGGTACTGGCTCTCCACGGGATCCCGTCCGAAAAAGGCCTCGCTCTCCCAGCGTACCGTCCCGGCGCGATCGGAGTAGGATAGGATCTGCGAGAAGGAGGGCCGCCACTCCTGGTTGACGATGTCCGCGTGATAGAGCGAGTAGGCTGCTATAAAGGAGCGGTCTCCAAGCGGGAGTTTCAGGAAATAGAGGCCCGCGAGGTTGATCCCCTCGGAGGTGTGTGCAGAGAGGTCGTGGGTCAGCTCGCCCGCGTCGAGATCGCCGATCCGGGCCTCGAAGGTGGTGTCGCGTCCCACGAACCCGAAGCCCGCGAGCTTCGAGTAGATGGTGGCGCGGGTCAGCGTCAGGCGCTCTTCCTGCCCGTAATCCCATTCGAGCCCGAAGCGCTTCTTGGCCTTGCCCGCCAGGAACAACGTCTCGTCCTCCGCCTTGTAGCTGAGGTTGAGCTCGCGAAGCTCGATGCCGGTGCCGCGGTCTTCCACGGCGATGTCGGAGGCGGCGCGGATCCCCTCGATCCGCTCCGTCACGATGTCGAACTGGGCCTGGTTGCGGAAGTTGGAGCCGTCGATCGGGCCGTCACCGACGAACTGCAAATTGAAGCGGCCGCTCGCCTTGAGACTGGGCATTTTCGAATCCGAGTCGGCCCGGGCCCCGGCTGAGATCAGCCCCAGGAGCAGAAGCGCGACGATCTCGAGCGTCTTCAGCATGGTCGGTGCCCCGAGGCACGAGCATTTCAAGAAGCGTTCCGTCATTCAGATTGCAGGGTGAAGTCGTGCAAGACGCAAGCGCGCGCCGGGTCAATCGGGGCTTTTCGGGCGATTTCGCGTGGCCTCCAACTTGCTCAAGGCCCCTTGCCCCATTTTGTGGCGAGGAGAGTCAAAGCATGGCCGCGGTTCGGACGTCTCACGCAGTACGCAGGAAAGCATCAAGCAAAAGCAAAGCCACCCGGGAGATTCAGGCTCCGATCGACGGAGAATCGCCGGGTTTGCGTGCTGTCACGGAAGCCACGGCGCCGCGTTTCGGAAAGGCGGCGCGCCCGAGCGGGGAGTTCGAGGGTCACCTCCAGACGATGCGCGAG
>CAYZKI010000023.1:0-422 GCA_964478745.1 uncultured Bacteriovoracaceae bacterium | reverse complement strand
CTGCAGGCCTATTGGAACGGCGACTTCTCGGTGTAGATCTCGGTGGTCGCCGTATCATTAATAAGCGAGATCGCGAACCTGGTGAACCGGATCATCCGTCGCGAGGAATCGATCACGCAGGAGTACGTTCGTGTCAGCGCGGTCGTCGCCGAGGAAGGGCGTCTCTCCGAGCGCGCATCGCTCGACGGCCTGACCGGCGCCTGGGCGCGCAAGCTCGCCTCCCTCAACCTGATCATCGAGGAGCTGGCCCGTCCGACGGCGGAAGTCTCGCGCGTGATGCGCGCGGTCGCCGCGGGCGACCTCTCTCAGAAGGTCACGGTCTCGGCGAAGGGCGAGATCCTCGAGGTCAAGCACACGATCAACACGATGGTGGACACGCTCCGATCGTTCGCCTCCGAAGTGACGCGCGTCGCGCGCGAGGT
>CAYZKI010000022.1:0-17777 GCA_964478745.1 uncultured Bacteriovoracaceae bacterium | reverse complement strand
GATCCACAGGATGCTCAGGAGCGGAAGGCCCGGGCGGAGCATCTTCTTCACGCCCTCGTAGTCGCGGAAATCGACGTGATCCATTGTGCCGTACTCGCCGCCGTGGCAGAGCAGGCAGCGCGTGGAGAGGATGTTCGCGCGGATCGAGGCGTAAGTCGGGGCGAGAGGAACCGGCGTGTACCCCGCGAGCGGCTTCGCGTCCTTCGGGTTTTTGGGGAAATCCTGGTCGATCCACAGCCGGATCGACTCGATCTCCTCGGCCGCGAGAGCCTGACCTCGCTTCGGCATCCGCTCGCGGAACACGGCCTGATAGAGCGGCGAGCTCGCGCTGTCGCCCGGATGCACCAGGCCCGAGATCACGAGCTGGGCCGGATCGTAGACATGAACGACCCCGCCGCCGAGCTTGTCGCCGTCCGTCGGGTTGTGGCACGCGTAACACTTCCGATGAAGCGTGGTCATCGCGCGCTTCGTGTTCTCGGTGGCTCCTTCCGGGAACGCGATGTTGACCGGGGGCTCCTCGGGGCCGGTCGGGCCGGTGGGCCCTTCGATCGGCTTCAGCCCGCGGTCGATCCAGGAGCGGAGAAGCTCGATCGAGGCCTTGGGCAGGCGGCCCGCCGGCGGCATCGATCCGTTCCGGACCCGGCCGAAGATCCGCGACGCGGCCGCGCTGCCGGGCACGACCATTCCGGTCCTGACCATGTGATCCAGGTCCATGACGTAGTAGAAGCCGCCATCCGAGCTTCTGTGATGGCAGCGCCCGCACTCGAGGCTCAACAGCTCGAACGCCTGCCGGTTCAGCGCGGGATCGGCGATCTCGAACGGGACGGAATCGACTTCCGCCTCCGAGCTTCCGTCCACGTAGCAGGAAGGGAGCGAAAGCAGGCCCAGGAGAACGACGGCGGCCGCGCGCATCTCAGGCGATCCCCCGGCGGTCGCGCCTTGCCGCATCGAAGGCGATCTCGACGTGGCGGGCGTACGCCTCGAGCGCCTCGATGCCGCCCTTGGCGAGATCCTTCGCGCGATCGGGGTGCGCGCCCAGAAAGCGGTCGAGGGTCCTCAGATGCGCGTAGCTGTGCCCGATGTCCAGGACCGCGTGCTCCTTGACGAACGAGAGGCAGTCGAGCACGCCGAAGCCCAGCACGCTGACGATGCGCGAGATCAGGAGCGGCCCTTGCGTCACCGACAGGAGCTCGATCTCGCTTTCTACCGCGATCTGTTTCCACGGCGCGTGCCCGGCGATGTTCCTCTCGTGCAGCTCGATGTACCACTTCACCCCGCCGTTTTCCGCGCACTCGCCGAGAAGCTCGCGCTCGGTGAACCGATGGTAACCCGCCGCCGCGGTGTCGCGCGCGATCAGCCTCCTGAGATCGTCGAGGTGGAGCTGCTCGTGCCCGGCCTCGTGCTCCGCGTGCCTCGCCAGGAAAGAGCCGAGCTCCGCGTCGCCGAGCTCCGCGCAGCGCGCTCCCGAGCGCGTGATCCAGTCGGCCACCTGCCGCGTCATGTGCCAGCCGCAAGCCGCGTAGCGCATCAGGAAGCGCGAAAGCACCTCCGCGTCCCTTTCCTTCGCGAGCTCGCTGAAGCGCGCGCGGATCTCCTCGCGCTTCGGCTCAACCAGGGAGTTGTACTCCTGAAAAGGGGCACCGAGGGTTCCCGTGTACGCCCTGAGCTTCCTCACCGCGTTCCTCGCCTTGGACGTCTTGATGTGAATGAGGGCCTGGCGGACGGGGACGATCAGCGGGGACACGAACGAGTTCATGAGTGCTCCTTTTTCTCAGTTGGATCGGGATCGGTTGCCGGGGAAAGACGCCGTAGCGGAAATCGACGAGCTCCGGCCAGGGCGCATCGGCCAACGTTCCGAGCTCGAACTCCCGGACGATGCGGGAATACGCGGTCTTGAGCGCCGGGCTCGCCAGGTGCGCTCCCAGGCAGGTGCGCGAGCCGTAGCCGAACGGGACGAAGGTGCCGTTCGGAAGCGTCGCCTTCGGCGTCGCCAGGAAGCGATCGGGATCGAAGTCGTCGGGCCGGTCCCAGAACGCGGGGTGCCTCTGCGCGTGAAAGCGCAGCAGGAGGAAGGTCGAGCGCGCGGGGAACCGGTGTCCCTGGATCTCGATCGGCTCCCTGGCGTAGCGGAGCGAGCCGAAGAAGGGTCCGAGGTAACGCATGCATTCGTCCGATACGCGGGTGATCGGCGACGAGCTCGAGTGGTCCTCGGGGTCGGCGCCCGCCACGTCGGCCTGGGATTTCGGATGCCGGCCGACCAGGTAGAGATGCCAGGCCAGGGCCACGGAAAGCGCGCTCACTCCGAACGCGACGGAGAAGAGCTGGTCGAGCTTCTCCTCCTCCGAGAGGTCGAGCGGCTGGAGGCCGCGCGCCACGCAGTCCCGGTCGAGCCCCGAGGGCGGCTTGCGGAGCTGCCCTCTGAAATGATCGCGGATCCACCTGCGGGCCTTCCTGAACCTCAGGCTCGTGGGCGTGGGGATGGACACCGGAAGCAGGTTGCTGAAGTTCTCCTCCGCCCAGTGGCTGTAGCGGTTGAAGTCCGCGAGCAGCCCGCCCGCGCCCGTTCCGAACAGCACCCTGTGGCTGAAGTCGGAGACGATCAGCCGCATCTGCTCGACCGCGTCGATGCGCCCGTTCTCGAGGCCCTCGCGCGACCACGCCGAAAGCCGCGCCTCGACGGCCTCGTCCATGTAGCGGACGTACTTCCTCGCCGCCCCCTGGGTGAAGAGCTTGATCATGACCTTGCGCTTGGCGCTCCAGGTGGCGCCGCCGTCGCTTCCGAGGTCATTGAAAAGCCCGTCTCCCATGAAGAAGTTGGCCCACCTGAGGAACTGCGGGGGCTTGGACCTCCCGGCCTTCGGGTGGGCATAGACCTGCGCGATCTGCTCCGGGTGGCGCAGGCAGAAGAACCGGAGCGGGAGATGCGAGCGGATCTCGACGATGTCGTGCCCTTGGTCGAATCGCGCCTGCGCCGAACGGACCACGCGGTCCGGATCGAGCCTGTGGATCGGGATGAAAACGCTTCCGTGCCCGCTCATCCCCGCACCTTTCTTTCGATCCGCGACCTGAGCCCGCCCTCCGGGCATCCGAAGCTCACGCGCGCGGGAAGCTCCGGTCCGGGCTCGGTCATGTATTCGCGCAGCGCCGCGGGCGCGCGCCGGAGCGCCGCCCGGATGTCGACGATCGCCGGGACGCTCGGGGCGCCGTCCATGTACGCGGGATGGGAAAGCGTCTCGGAGCTCACCCTTTCGAAGAGCAGCACCTGCTCGTAGTAGCGGATGTGCCTCGGGTGCACCGTGATCAGGAGGTAGTCGAGCCCGAGCGAGACGGTGGCCATCTGGAAGATGAACCGGAAGAACGGGAGGAGCAGCCCGCCGTGAACCTGGGTCTTCGAGTCGATGGCCAGGCCGGTGATCTCGCCGCAGCGATGCCGGATCGAGGCCAGGATGCCCGGGCCGAGGATCCGTTCGCTCGGAAACCCCAGCTCGTTGTGAACGACCAGTCCCGCCGTACCGAGGACCCGGTCCCCGAGACTGGCGTGAACGAGCGCGAGGCTGTCCGTCAGATGATAGGGCGTGCAGTAGATCGGGTCTTCCGCGGGGGCCACCAGGCCCTGCTGCAGGTACTTGCGATAAACCAGCCCAAGTGCCCGCTCCCAAAGGCTTTCGTCCGCGCTCGAGCCGATCTTGAGTCCCTGGAGCTCTTCCCCCTCGAGCGTGCGATTTCCCCGAAGTTCCCGCCACTTCTCCGCTTCCTGCGGAGCATCCTTCTGCATCCGAGCCTCCTGCCGTTGAAATGAGATTCAACTTTGAGCTTCACGAGGCATCGGGTCTCTAGGACAGAAGGCCCAGATCCGGCGCTGGGCGGGCCTCCGCCGCACTTCTGCTCTTTGACTTATGAGGGTTTTTTGGCGGTGCCCGCGATTGACGCGCCCGCCTGCCTTGCGTAGGAAGGTTGTATGTCTACTACGATCAAGCTCCCGGAACACGCGCGGGTCGTCGTCATCGGCGGCGGCGTCATCGGAACCTCGGTTGCCTACCATCTGGCGGAAATGGGCTGGAAAGACACCGTCCTTCTCGAGCGCGATCAGCTGACGTCGGGCACGACGTGGCACGCCGCGGGCCTGATGGTCACCTTCGGGTCGACCTCGGAGACCTCGACCGAGCTGCGCAAATATACCCGCGACCTTTATAAGCGCCTCGAGGCCGAGACGGGCCAGGCCACCGGGCTCAAGCAATGCGGCTTCATCGAGGTCGCCACCGACGCGGACACCCTCGAGGAGTACCGCCGCGTTTCCACTTTCAACCGGTTCTGCGGGGTCGACGTCCAGGAACTTTCCCCCAGCCAGGTGAAGGAGCTCTTCCCGCTCGCCCGCATCGACGACATCGAGGCCGGCTTCTACGTGAAGGACGACGGGATCGTGAACCCGGTCGACTGCACGATGGCCATGGGCAAGGGAGCCCGCATGAAGGGCGCGAAGATCATCGAAGGCGTCCGCGTGACCGCGGTGCTGACGAAGAACGGCCGCGTGACCGGCGTCCGCACCAACCACGGCGAGATCAAGTGCGAGTACGTCGTGAACTGCGCGGGCATGTGGGCGCGCGAGCTCGGCGCGATGAACGGCGTGAACATCCCGAACCAGGCCGCCGAGCACTACTACCTGATCACAGAGGAGATCCACGATCTTCCCAAGAACATGCCCGTTCTCGAGGACCCTTCGCACCACGCGTACATCCGCGAGGAAGTGGGCGGCCTCATGGTCGGCCTGTTCGAGCCGATCTGCGCCCCGTGGAAGATCGAGGGCATCCCTCAGGACTTCAGCTTCGGCGAGATCCCGCCGGACTGGGATCGCATGACCCCGTATCTGGAGAAGGCCATGAGCCGCGTGCCGCGGACGCTCGAAGTGGGCGTGAAGAAGTTCTTCTGCGGCCCGGAAAGCTTCACTCCCGACCTTCGCCCGATCGTCGGTGAGGCGCCTGAGGTGAAGAACTACTTCGTGGCCGCGGGCCTCAACTCGATCGGCATCCTCACGGGCGGCGGCATGGGAAGGCTTCTCGCCGGCTGGATCGTGAACGGCACGCCCGACATGGACGTGACCGGCATGAACGTGGACCGCCTGCTCCCTTATCAGTCGAACCCGCGCTACCGCCGCGAGCGCACCGTCGAGATGCTCGGCATGGTCTACAAGTGCCACTACCCGACCAAGTCGCCCGAGACCGCGCGCGGCGCGAAGAAGTCGCCGTTCCACGACAGGCTCGCCGCGGCCGGCGCTTACTTCAAGGATGTCAGCGGCTGGGAGGGCCCCGACTGGTACGCGCCTCCGGGGCATGAGCCCAAGGTCGACAGGCTTTCCTGGGGCCGGATGAACTGGTGGCCCTGGTGGGAAGCCGAGCACAGGGCCTGCCGTGAAGGCGTGATCCTCATGGACATGTCGTTCATGTGCAAGTTCCTGGTGCAGGGCCGGGACGCGGGCAAGGTGCTCAACCGCATCTCCGCGAACAACGTGGACGGCCAGGCCGGCATGATCACCTACACGCAGTGGCTGAACGAGAAGGGCACGCTCGAGGCCGACCTCACGGTCACGAAGCTCGCCGACGACAAGTACTTCGTGGTCGTCACCGACACGCAGCTCCGCCACGCCGAGACCTGGATCAGGCGCAACACGCCGGAAGACGCGCACTGCTTCGTCACCGACGTCACCTCCGGCTACGGCCAGCTCAACATCCAGGGCCCCAAATCGCGCGAGCTGCTGCAGAAGCTCACGACCGTCGACCTCTCCAACGAGGCGTTTCCCTTCCGTACGGCCCGCGAGATCGACATCGGCTACGCGCGGGTGCTCTGCGTGCGCATCACCTATCTCGGCGAGCTCGGCTACGAGCTCTACATCCCGGCCGAGCAGGCCACGCACGTCTATGACGAGATCCTCAAGGTGGGCCTCGACATGGGCCTCAGGCACGCGGGCCTCAAGGCGCTGGCGAGCCTGCGCATGGAGAAGGGTTACCGCGACTACGGCCACGACATCGACAACACGGACAACGCGTTCGAAACGGGGCTCGGCTTCGCCGTGGATTTCAAGAAGCCCGACGGCTTCATCGGCCGCGAGGCCGCGCTGAAGCAGAAGGAAAACGCGCCGTACAAGAGGCGCCTGGTCCAGGTGCAGGTGCTCGACCCGCAACCGCTGCTGTTCCACGCGGAAGTGGTGCGCCGGAACGGCAAGGCCGTGGGCTACGTGCGCGCCGGCTCTTACGGCCACACGCTGGGCGGCGCCGTCGGCCTCGTCATGCTCGAGGCGGGCGAGCCCGTGGACCAGAAGTACATCGACGCCGGAAAATGGGAGATCGAGATCAACGGCAAGCTGTATCCCGCCAAGATCTCGATCAAGCCCCTGTACGATCCGGAGATGAAGCGCATCAAGGCCTGAGGAGGCCGATCGGCGAAAAAGCGCGAGCCTGGCCCCCTTTAGACCAGGCTCGCGGTTGGTTGAGGTGACCCTGCGGCCGGATTGATTACCGGCTCAAGCTCAGTTCACGTTGCTCGAGATCGGGTAGAACCGCATCTGCAGCAGCTTCAGCCCGTTGTTGTCGTACTGCCAGAAGTAGTCCTGGAGCGCGTCGTCGAAGAGAGGATAGCGCTCGCTGACGCCGTCGCCGTCGAGATCGGCGTAGACGTACAGGAGCTGGCGCGAAACGTCCTTGAAGGACTGCTTGCCCGACTCGCGAACCGCGACCATGGCTTCGGTGCTGCACACCTGCTCGCCGGTCAGCGGATCCGTCGCGCAAGTGGTCATCCGCGCCGACCCGCCCGGCCTGCCGAGCGCGCGCACGTAGACCGAGTAAAGCGTGATGCCGTCGTTGTCCGGATCCGGGTTCGGCAGCTGGAACTTCGCCGACCCGTCGGTCCCGTTCTTGTCGAGGACCTCGAAGTAGGCGCCTTCGGCGAGCAGGATCTTGGTCGAGCCCGCCAGCGGCACGAAGATCACGTGCCCGCTCGCTGACATGTTCGCGCTCTTGCCTTTCGGAACACCGATGATGTTCAAGTTGAAGTGCTCGCCCGAAGGCGCGCCGTTGCCCGCCAGGGCGGCCCCCGAAACCATCATGACGGCGATGAACGTGCTGAGATACGTGTACCCTTTTATCATTCCTGATTACCCCCATTTTCTGTCGAAGAACTCGACAGCTGCTTGCTGTCTGATCAAGTTGCAACGCATGGGCCTGCAGCCGCTTCGAGCCCGCAGGAGCGCTGAGCCGCGGGATTTCAGCGGCTTGGGTCAGGGGGCGGGTCAGCCCGGCCACGACGAACTTCTCGACGATGTCGCCGTCTTCGACGGAGGATGCGGGCGCCCGCCTGTCCTGCCCTTCGACGGTGCCGTCCTTGCTTCGGCTGGAGGGATGGAAAACACCCAAAGCAAGAACAGGAACAAGAACGAAGATCAATGCGCCGACTGTCCGCTCGCCGTGGTCACGGGCGCCTCCTCCGGCATCGGCTTCGAGCTCGCCAGGCAGTTCGCTCAAAACGGCTATGACCTGATCGTCGCCGCGGAGGACGCGGACATCGTCCGGGCGGCCGACGAGCTTCGGGCGCTGGGCCACGACGTCGAGGCCGTCCGCGTGGACCTGGCCCGCTACGAGGGAGTCGAGGAGCTCTACCGCCGCATCCAGTCCTGCGGCAAGCCGGTCGACGCGCTCGCGCTGAACGCGGGGGTCGGCGTCGGCGGCGATTTCGCGGGAAACGAGCTGAAGGATGAGCTGAACCTGATCCGGCTCAACATCACCTCGCCGGTCCATCTGGCAAAACGGGTGGTGAAGGACATGGTCGCGCGGAAGCAGGGGAAGATCCTCTTCACCTCGTCGATCGCGTCCGTCCTCCCGGCTCCGTTCCTCGCCGTGTACGGGGGATCGAAGGCGTTCATCCAGTCGTTCGCGCAGGCGCTCCGCAACGAGCTCAAGGACACGGGCATCACCGTAACCTCGCTCATGCCTGGAGCGACCGACACCGAGTTCTTCGAGCGGGCCGACATGGAAGACACGCGCGTCGGCATGCGCGGGAAGGATGATCCCGCCGTGGTCGCCAAGCAGGGCTTCGACGCCCTGATGCGCGGGGACGACCACGTCGTCGCCGGTTCGATCAAGTACAAGCTCCAGGCTCTCGCGGCGAAGGTGCTGCCCGAGACGGCGAAGGCCGCGCTCCATCGAATCGAGACCGAGCCGACCGAGCCGAAGGACGAGAGCAAGAAGAAGGGCGCGGCCTGATCCGCGCCGCGATGGCCGCGGGTCCGGCTTCCCCGCCGGCAGGATCCTGACGCCGGCGCGGTGCCGCGCCCGTCAGGGTTTCAGGTCGCTGCGCCCGCGGCTCACCGACAAATTTCCCTCATTCGCGGCGAAAAAGCGCCGATCTTGTAGTGTTTACTGAACGTAACCACTTCCGGATTTCCGGAACGGTCCTTGCCTCAAGGCCCAGTCGAGAGAGGTGTGCCCAAAATGAGAATCCTGCGCCAGAAACTTGTCGCCGTCAGCGTACTGCTGCCCTTGCTCCAGCTTTCCTTCCCGTCCGAGACCCACGCGTTCGGGCGCCCGCGCCCGCGGCCCACTCCCACGCCGTCACCGACTCCTGTCGCGTATTTCAACTTCGCGGTCGAAGTCTTCGACTCCGAGATCGCGGCGGGACGGGGCGTGGCCGGCGCGAGCGTTCACGTCGGCGCGGACTCCCGCACCACCGATGGCAGCGGCTGGAGCCACTTCCACGTCGCGCGCGGATCGCACACCATCACGGTGAGCGCCGACGGCTTCGAGCCTTACGAGTTCACGCACCTGGTGGACCGCGAGCACGCCGAGGCGTTCCCGAGCGAGAACAACCCTAGCTTCCGGCTGGCGCTGACGCCGGTCGCTCTCCCCCCTCCACCGAGCGTCCGCCTCACGGGCAGGCCGGACCAGCACTCGCCCTCGAGGAGCCCGAAGTTCTCCTGGACCGCGAGCAACGGCTCCGCGCCGCTGTCTTTCCGATGCCAGATGGACTCCGGCGCGTTCGAGCCGTGCACGAGCCCCAAGACCTACTCGGGGATCCCCGACGGCGCGCACAAGTTCTCCGTCAAGGCTGTCGACTCCCGCGGCCGCGAGTCGAACGTCGACTTCGACAACTTCGTCGTCGACACCACCGCCCCGGAGGTCCGCCTCACCGCGGCCCCTTCGGGCGTCGTCTCGTCGTCCAGCGCGCGCTTCGAGTTCTGGAGCCAGGACTCCAAGAGCGGCATCTGGGAGTTCCGATGCAAGCTCGACGGCGGCTCCGAGTCGGTCTGCACGAGCCCCGTCGACCTGAACGGCCTCTCCTCCGGCACCCACACCTTCACGATCAAGGTGCTCGACAACGCGGGGAACGTCTCCCCGCCGGTCGCGACCACCTGGACCGTCGACACCACTCCGGTTCCGCCGGGAACGATCCCGGCCCCGAACCATCCGATGACCATCGGCTACTACTTCGCCGACGGCCGCTACGGCGACTACACGAGCGAGGTGTTCCCGTACACGAACCTCTACGTCGCGGGCCCGGGCAACTACGAGACGACCACCGACTGGCGGCCGCAGTTCCAGGCGTCGATCCGACGGGCGGGCAACGCGGGCAAGACCATCTTCCTGCTTCCTCCGCCGACCGACGCCGACTGGAACGAGGTCCTCGACATCGTCGCTCCGTTCTGGAACCTGGTCAGCGTCGTCGAGATCGCTCATGAGGAGGACCTGACCGTGGCTCAGGCCGAGGCGCGCGCCGCCTCCGTCTTCCAGCGGATGGACGCGAAGGGACTGGCCAGGAAGACCCTCGGCGTCACCCTGACGCAGAACCAGGTGCTCGGCGTCGCCCCGCAGACCGGCGCGGTCCTGAACGCCCCGAGCATCGGCTTCATCGGGATCGAGGCGTACGTCAACCCTCCGGGCGATCATCGCTCCCACGTGAACATCGACGGGCTGAACAGCTTCATCGACCGCGCGAAGGCGAGGATTCCCGCGAACAAGAAGATCGGGATGATCGTGCAGGCGTACGACCGCAACGGCCAGTGGTCGAACATCCAGACGCTCACCGACCTGCAGCTCCCGCCTTACCTCAAGTCGTACAACGACCCCCGCGTCGAGATGCTCCTGTTGTTCTCTTACGCCCGCCCGGGCGGGGCGCGGCAGTACAACTCGCTCTCGAACATCCACAAGCGCATCGGCGCGCGCATCATGGGCCTTCCGGACCCGGGCGACACCTGCGTCGGCGGTCCGTGCGTCAGCAAGATCCCGCAGGACTTCATCCTGAGCCGGTGGTCTCCTCCGGTGGCCAACGGGTGGTTCCCCGCGATCTCGCCGGACGGCCGCTACGTCGCGTACGGCTTCGGCGAGACGAGGCTGAGCGACCTGGTCACCCGCCAGACCTGGGACGTCGAGCTGAACCGCGGCTTCTCGGCCCAGTGGATCCGACCCGACGTGCTGACCTGGACGCGCGAGCTCGCTCCGGGCGCCAACGACCGTTTCGAGATGAAGATGGGCGAGTTCATCGCGCGCAAGACCGCCGACGACCCGTACCAGGTGGGAGGAAGCCTCTTCTCCGCCGACGGCGGGAACTGGGCTTCCTGGCTCGCGGCGGGCGATTTCCGGCTGACCTGGAACAACCGCCAGATCGCGTCCAAGCAGGGCGGAGCCATCTCGGTGAGCGGGAACACGCTCGTGAACGCCTCCGACGGGGAACACTCGGGGATCAACGTGTGGAAGAACGGCCTCCATGCCGCCTCGTACCCGGCGCTGACCCCGCTGCACCAGATGACGGTCAGGAACGACTACATCGTTTACGGCGGTTACGGCGCGATCTACGGGATCACGCCTTCCGGCCAGCAGGTGGACCTGACGGCCTCGCCGAACCGGATGGAAGGCAACGGCCAGGTCTTCTTCGTCAACGGCCAGCCCTGGGTGGCGAGCGCCGCGTGGGGCGACAACCTGGGAGGCGAGTTCGTCCTGCTGCGACCCTGGGGCGAGAAGGATTCGATCGTCGTCCGGGCGGGCGCGGCCACGATGCACGTCGTGGCGAACGGATCGACCATCACGATCGCCTACGGCACGGACCGGGGAACCCCGGAAGTGATCACCGTGCCGGCCACGGCCCCGCGCTACCCGGTGCGCATGCCCTGAAGCAGCTTCAGCTGGCCTTCGAGATTCTCCTTGAGGGGCAACCAGAGGCGGTCGATCCGCATCGGGTTGCCCTCGAAGATCTCCCACCGCTGCATGTCCTCCGGCGTCTCGCGGAACAGGATCGCCAGGGGCTTCTGGTAGTTGAGCTCGTAGGGATAGGCCCTCTCGAGCGCCTGGACCGCCTGCTCCCAGCTCCTTCCCTTCGCGAGCTCCTTCCGCGTGAACGCGACCGCCTCGCGCGTCTCCCGGATGCGCTCGCCCCAGTACGCGATCTCCTTCTCCGTGCTCTGGATCCTGCGCCTGAGCAGGTCGCGCGCGTCCAGGAGCTCGTTGAGCTCCTGCCGGAACGATAGCGGCATCGGCGCCCCTTCCTTCTCGGTGAGCGAGACGATCCGCTCCCGGTAGCTCTCCAGGAAATAGCGGACGAACAGGAACTCGTCGAAGCCCTGCTTCAGCGCGTGCTCGCGAAGGCCGCGAACCAGGCCCAGGAAGCCCGCCCTCGTGAGCCGGAAGCGCGGCGGGTCGCTCCTCAGCGAGGTGTTCGCCCAGGCGTCCGCGACCAGCTTTCTCAGGAAGCGCTGGATCTGCGTGTTGTGCACTTTCTCCAGCCTCGCTCTCCCGACGAGCGAGCTCTGCCAGTTCCAGGAGAGATCGACGAGAAAACGCACGTCCCTCTGCCGGAAGCCCGCGGCCGACTTCTGGATGTGCGCGCCCAGGACCGCGGAATCGAGGATCAGGTCGAACATGTGTTACACTGTAACATGATTTATTCTTGCCAATTTCCTATTTTATAGCGTGTTTTGTGGAACTCATTACAGTTTGTTACATTGTAACGTTCTATTAAGTGAAAGGCGACCGCCCGCGTGGGAAACTGGACTCCGCAACTCAGGAGGTACTATGAGTTCCATCGTCGTTCCGCGAGCCTGGGAAAGAGCGAGGCCCGCACGCCTGCTCTTCGGCGTCACGCTGGTCGTATCGCTCTGGGTCCTCTGGGCCTGGCCCTCGCTTCCCGCCCAGGACCCGCTTTCCTATCTCAAGTTCGCCGACGAGCGCGTCGCTTTCGGCATTCCGCGCTTCGGCGACGTGGCCACCAACCTGGCGTTCCTCGGCGCCGGCGCGGTGGGCCTGGGCCGGGCGATCCGGGCGCGCTCGGCCCTGCGCGCCGCCCTCGCGCTCGCGGCGGCCCTGACCGCCGCCGGCTCGGCGTACTTCCACCTCGACCCCACGATCCACAGGCTCTTCTGGGACCGCCTTCCCATGGCGATCGGGTTCAGCGCCGTCATCGCGCTGCTGATCGAGGACCGGGTCTCGCCGCGGTACGGGCTCGCCTCGTTCCTGGCGCTCGCCGCCGCCTCGGTCGCGAGCCTCGTTCTCTGGCGCTCGGGCGCGCTCGACCTCAGGCCCTACATCGTGCTGCAGTACGGGGGCCTCGCGTTCGTCGCCCTCCTTGCCTTCCTGAGCGCGCCGAAGCGCGTCCCGAACCCGGCCGTCTGGGCGGCGCTGGGCCTCTACGGGCTCGCCAAGATCTTCGAGCTGCTCGACGGGCCCGTCTACGATGTCCTTCAGGGCGTGGCGAGCGGGCACAATCTCAAGCACTTCTTCGCGGCGCTCGCGCTGCTGAAGCTCATGGAGGTGCGCGAATGAGCACGATGACGGCGACGATCACCCTTCTCGCGTTCATGATCTGCTTCGTCGTGGAGCGCAGCTTCGCCGGCTGGCGCCTGCCGCGCTCGCGCACCTGGTGGGTCCGCGTGCTGCTCATCAACCTCGTTCAGGTGGCGGTCGTGCAGCTCGCCGGCCGCTACTGGGAGAAGTGGCTGAACGGCGCGTCGCTCCTGAAGCTCGGGAGCCCCGATCAGCTCGGCGGCTCTCCCTGGCTCATGGGCGCCATCGCCTACTTCATCGCCACATTCGTCTTCTACTGGTGGCACCGGTGGAGGCACGAGAGCGACTTCCTCTGGCTGGCGTTCCACCAGATCCATCACAGCCCCAGGCGCATCGAGGTGTTCACCTCGTTCTACAAGCATCCCCTGGAGATGGTCGTGAACTCGGTGATCGGAAGCCTGCTGGTGTTCTCGCTCCTGGGCCTGACGCTCGAAGGCGCCGCGGTCTACACCTGCCTCACCGCGCTGGGCGAGTTCTTCTACCATACGAACATCCGCACCCCCCGGTGGATCGGGTACGTCTTCCAACGGCCGGAGATGCACCGGATCCATCACGAATACGGCAAGCACCGCGGGAACTACGGTGACATCGTCTGGTGGGACATGCTCTTCGGGACCTACTCGAATCCGGCCGAGTTCAAGGCGAGCTGCGGCTTCGACCGGAGCAGGGAGGAGCGCCTGTTCGAGATGCTGGCCTTCGAGGACGTGCACCGCGGACAGGCACCGAGGCCCTGAATGCGCGAAGCCCCTGCTTCGGTGAGCGCCCGGGTCAAGGCCCGGAGGCCCGGAAGCGGTACTGGAGCAATCTGAGCATCTCGATCGGCGCGCCATCCACCTCGAGGGCCGTCGCCGAGCGCGCGAAGTCGAGGGCGTTCCTGCCCTGCCGGTCCCTGAGATCCACACGCGTCGCCTTGTGGCCGAGCAACCTCTTCACCACCGGGAGGCAAAGAGCGCGGGAAGCATACATCAGGGCGGTCCGGCCCGCCTTGTCCTGCAGGTTCACGTCGGCGCCCTTCCGTACCAGATAGGAAGCCACGTCGGAAAAGCAGTTCCTCGACGCGTACATCAGCGCGGTCATGCCGGAGTCCGACTGGCTGTCCACGTCGGCCTCCCCGGCCTTCACGAGCTCCCTGAGGTCGTCGAGACGGTCCTCGCGAGCCGCGATTCGCAAAGAAGGGTTCAAGACCTCCTTCGGGTCGAGATTGAAGGAAATGATCGGCATCGACCGCGGCCTCGTGTAGCGCAACGTCGGCCGCGCGGATTTCGCGGCCTCCGCCGGGTCCGGCGCCGCGGCCGCGAGCATCGGTATCGCCCACGCCAGCTTCAGCCATCGGGAACCGCTACGGGCACCGTCAAGGAATCCCCGGCCGAAGTTGCGCGAAAATCTAGACTGCATGATTTAGTTTGATACCATATTAATTCACGCAGTTCAAAGACCGGCCAGGGAGGGCCATTTGCGGGATAGACATCTCTTCGCGATGCTTTGCGCTTCCATCGTCTCCACCGCGCTCATCGGCGGCTGTGCCTCGCACCTGCGGACGGGCGCGAACGCCCGGGAGGAGGCGGCCCCGATCGGCGACCTGCCTGCCCCCCGCGACACGGATGCGGACGCGACGGTCTCCGAGACGGAAGAAGCGGATGACCCCAGGGAGCCAACGGTCTCCGGCTTCGCACTGGAGACGAACGACAAAGTGCGGAAGTGGATCGACTACTTCACCAAGATCGATCGCGATCGCTTCCAGCGATTCCTCAACCGCGGGTTGAAGTACCGGAAGCTCGTGCAGGACGTGCTCATCGAGAATGACCTTCCCCCGGAGCTTTACTTCCTGGCCCTGATCGAGAGCGGCTACCGGAACCACGCCGTGTCCTCGAGCCGCGCCGTCGGCGTCTGGCAGTTCATGCCGGGCACCGCCCGACGTTACGGGCTCCGCGTCGACCGGTACGTCGACGAGCGTCGCGATCCGATCCGCGCCACGGAGGCCGCGGCGAAGTACCTTCGCGACCTTTACAACATTTTTGGCTCCTGGCCTCTGGCCATGGCCGGCTACAACGCGGGCGAATACGGCGTGATTCGATCGATCCTCAAGGGCAAGAGCCGCGACTTCTGGACTCTGGCAGGCCTCGGCGTCCTCCCCCGGGAAACCGTGGAGTACGTCCCAAAGCTGATCGCCGCCGCCACCATCGGCGCGGACCCGAGCCAATACGGATTCGAAGTCGCGGAGGCGAGCGATTTCCCCGAGCTCGAGGCCGTGGAGGTTCCGTCGCCGGTCAGGATCTCGGAGCTTGCGAAGCTCGCCGGCGTCTCCCTCGGTCAGCTTCAGGACCTGAACCCGCACCTTCAGAGGACCCTGACTCCCCGGAACGTCTCGAGCTACGAGGTCTGGTTCCCGAAGGGGCCGGCGGACCGCCTCAGGCCCCGCCTCGCGAACCTCGCGCGCGTGCGCCTTAAAGAGCCCGCGATCTCGCGCGCCATCGCGTCGAAGGACGAAGCCAGGACCTTTCACCGCGTCCGCCCCGGCGAGAACGTCACTCACATCGCCCGCCGCTATGGCGTGTCGGTGCGCCACCTGCTCAAGGTGAACTCGCTTCGCGCGGACTCGACCCTGCACCCCGGGACGCGCCTGCGCCTCACCTCGCGCGAGTACAGGCCGGTCCGTTCGATCCGCTACCGGGTTCAGCACGGCGAGAGCCTCGAACGCATCGCGCGGCGCTTCGGCGTCACGGTGCAGGCCCTCAAGCAGGACAACTCGCTCCAACGAAGCCGCATTTACCCCCGGCAGGTGCTGGTGATCCGCAGGAACAACCCCTAACCCACTACAAGACAGGAGAGATGCAGATGAAACCAGCGGTCAGCAACATGATTTCCAGGTCCTTCGCGATCCTCGCGCTGGCGGCGATCGTCATGGCGGGAGCGGCGTGCAAGTCAGCCCCGAAGGCACCGGAAGCCGACGCGTCGGCGGGAGCGGACGCGAACCTCATGGGCGACTCCGACAGCGGCAAGGCGATGGGCCTTCAAACGGTCTACTTTCCCTATGACTCGTTCGTGCTGGATACGACGGCGCGGGCGGTCCTCAAGTCGAACATCGATATCCTCAAGTCCAATCCCGCCCTGAAGATCCAGGTCGAGGGCCACTGCGACGAGCGCGGCGGCATCCAATACAACATCGCGCTGGGCGACAAGCGCGCGGGCTCGGTGATCAAGTACATCACGGACCAGGGGATCGCCGGCGACCGCGTGACGACGATCAGCTACGGCAAGGAGCGCCCGCTCGTGAAGGGAGACACCGAGGAGGCGTACTCCCGCAACCGCCGCGCCAACTTCGTCGTCACCGCTCGCTGAGCAGCTCGTACGGCTCCGGAACGTCCTGGATGCGCCGGTTCCTGAGCAGGATGCCGGGGACGATCGTCACGAGCAGCGTGTGGACGATCAACGCGCCGAACGCGAGCGACGGGAGCCCGTGCTTCTCGTGAAGCACCTCAGCGATCACCAGGCCGAACACCAGCGTGGGCACCAGCGCGGCGCCGACCGGGACGCTCTCGCGGAGCTTCTCGCCGAAAGCCACGCTGCGCGAGACAGCGACCGAGAATACGCGGATGCCGGACACCACGGCGGCCAACGCGATGCCCAAGCCTATCGCCGCCAGCGAAAAGTGCTCGAGCGATACCTTGCCGCCGGCGCGGAAGAAATAGAAGGGAATGAAGAAGGAGCTGAAAAGCTTGAGCGAGTGAAGCATCCGCTCGACATCCATCTTCGGAAAGAGTGACTGGAAGCGCTGAACCGAGATGCCGACGATGAAGGCGCCGACCAGGTAGTACGCCCCGAGCTTCTTGGTCAGGATGCCGGCGAGCACGGCGAGCGTCAGGAAGAATCCGAACTCGGAATGCTCCGCGTAAGGCGTCACGAACCGCGATACGAGCCGGAACACGAACGGGATGGCCACCAGGATCATGGCCAGCCCCAGGCTCGAGGTCGCGAGGGCGGTGGCGGAGTGCGACTGGAGCAGGACGAACATGAGCCCGAGCGCCAGGAGCTCCGTCGCGATGCCCTTCGTCTTCACCCAGAACTTCCTTTCCTCGGTGAGCGGTAGCGTCGAGATCGAGTCGAGGATGAATCCCGCCGAGGGCGTCGTCAGAGCCAGGGCATAAAGTACGGAGACCACGGGAGTCAGGCCCAGGAGCCTGTGCACGCCCAGGGAGACGAGCCCGAGAACGATCGCGCTGATCAGCACGTGCGCGAGCACGATCTTGAGATTGTTCCTGATCTCGGTCAGGTTCGCTTCCAGCCCGGCGAACAGGAAGAGCGCGTTGATTCCGAGCGTGGCCAGGAGCGCGATCGACGCGTCGTCCTTGAAGACGCCGAAGGTCGCGGTCGTGATCAGGCCGAAGAGAAAGGCCGTGATCCCCGAAGGCATGTAGAAGCGCTCGAGCGCCCTGGGAACCACGAACAGCCCGAAGATCAACGCTACGTAGACGAACTCGTCGAAGTGGCCCACGAGAAAAGGCTACCACGGAACGGCCGCTCGCGCGCGTTGGCTCGTCGAACGCTCGGGTTGGGACCGGGAGTCGCTGGGCCTGGCCCAGGTCCTGACCGACCCGAGGACCTCGGTCCCGCAGTGCCTTCACGCCATCCTGGTGGCCGAGCTCGTCGACAACGACGGCTGGGAGAATCTCATCATGCTGGCCGAGTCGATGGGCCACGCGAAGCTCGTCGAGCGGTTCAAGCAGGCGCTCGAGGACGAGAAGCGCCATCTGAGGATCATCCGCGAGCTCTTCAACCGGCTCACTCTCGAGGACGCGCGCGTCGCATAGCCCTCTCGAACTCCGGAAGGCACCCGTAGAGCTCCCGCTCGGACTCGAGCACGAAGATCCTCTCCTGGAAGCGATCGATCGCGAACTCCTGGTTCCTGATCGCCTCGATCCCGAACGGGAGGCATTCGTGCGCCTCCCGCCTCGCCTGCGATTC
>CAYZKI010000021.1:16725-18315 GCA_964478745.1 uncultured Bacteriovoracaceae bacterium | reverse complement strand
TTCGAGCCCCATCGCGCGTATTTGTCGCCATTGATGACCAGATGGTCGACGTGCGCCGCCGCCGTGATCCTGAGGGCGATCTTGTTCGCGCGGACCACGAACTCCGCGCAGTCGGGAGCGCTCCGATAGTCGCACTTGGGCATCTGCTCGGTTTTTCCCTGCGTCCTGACCGTGATCGGCCGGTTCACGATGAGGTCCTGCGTGAACGCGTATCTTCCTGGCGGGATCTCGAGCACTCCGCCTTCCGGAGTGGAGGCGACGCAGGCGTTGAAGAGGCCTGAAATGTCGCTGGCCGTGCCCCGGTGGGGAAGGAGAGCGCTGCAGACCACCGGGCCTGCGGGTGGAAGGGTCGTGCTCGTCGTGGTCGAAGTCGACGTCGTGGTTGTGGTCGTGGTGGTCGTGCTCGAGGTCGTCGACGTCGTGGTGGTGGTCGTGCTGGAGGTGGAGGTCGTCACCCTCGGCAGAGTCGTCGTGGTCACGGGCGGAATCGTGGTGGTGGTTACCGAAGGCAAGGTCGTGGTGGTGGTCGAGCTTCCGGGGCTCGTCGTCGTCGTCGAAGTCGTGGTCGGACCCGTCGTCGCCGTGCTCTGAAGCTGGCGAGAGCTCGCGCGCCTGGTCTTACCCGAATTGGAAGTGCAGGCCGTGGCGCAGGCGAGTAGTGCGCAGACCACGGTGAAGCGATTCAGAGTCCCCATCGCAAGCATCCCCACCCGGAAAGATTGCAGCCCGAGGGCCAGGGGTGTTTGCGGGTCAAGAACAGCAAAAACAACCGCTTAAGACCGCCTCTGAAAGTGTCTTCGACCACCGGGTGGACAGCTGTCAAACGAGCGCGGAAGTGTCCGGGGTGACCCGCGGCCGGGCTACGGGATCAAGACGGCCATCCCATCCGTGATCGTGGGAGCCAATCACTCGGTGCTCTCGGTCACGCGGGGGCCGCGCATCGTGGTCCCTTTCGGCACCGACGTCGGCCAGTTCTACATCGAGATCTGTCTTTCATGTTGAGCCGAGCGAGTGGCGCGCCACGGTCTTCCCGCGGGCCTACGGCGCCTCGCCGCGCGCGATCACCTCGACTTCGGCGAGGCCCGCCACCTGGGCTCCGTAGAAGGTCCCGCTGACCTGGTTCAGGAGCACGCGTACGGCGCGCGCGCGAGTCGGAGCGAAAGTGGCGGAGGTGCCATCCACCGAGACGTTTCCGACATCGCCCGAGGCGGCGACTGTGGCGCAGTCCGCATCCGCGCAGACCTGGACGGTGGCCGAGGAAACCTGGATCGTGGAGTTGGCCTCATCGCCGGGGCGCGGGTTGTAGAGTTTTACTTCGCGCACGCTCACCGGCACGTCGAACACGAGCCTGACCCATTGATTGGCGCGCTGTCCGGGGGCGCTCATCCAGTAGCGCCAGATCTCTCCCTTCCTGACCTTGCGATCGATGACGCCGCGGTTCTGATTGGCGTCGCGCGTGGAGGAAACGAATACCTGCGCGCCCGGGGCGAGGTTCGTGAGCTTCGCTTCGGCGTCGCTCGTGGGAACCGGAATGAGGGTGTGGCCCGCGTGGCAACCCACGCAACGCGCCACCGATCCGGGCCGTCCGTA
>CAYZKI010000021.1:4729-16715 GCA_964478745.1 uncultured Bacteriovoracaceae bacterium | reverse complement strand
GTCCGTAGTTCATGCCCGTGACTTGAGCCACGCCGTCGCGAACGTGGCCGCCCGTGAAAGGCACGCGATTGGCGCGATCGCGAAGCTGCTCGAAAAGCGGGACATTCGCAGGCGCGTTCGTTACGCGGACGGAGCCGTCAGCGGCTATCGGCTGATCGTCGAGGAGAATCGGCCAGTCCTGCGCCGGGAACGAGCCGGGGCTCGTACGCTGGTGGTCGATGAAGAAGCGGATGCGCGCGGCGGAGCCCACGGCGGGCGCGCTCACGATATCGGAGTCCACAGGCGCGTTGCCGTAGACGTTGAGCGCGTCGAAGGTGAACGTCCCGTCGGTATCGTAGGGCCCGCTTGCGGCAGGCGGGAGAAGCGAGGGGACCTGAGTGACGGTATCGGCGATGACCGGAGGACGCGCGCGCGCGAGCACCGCGCGGCCGCGAAGCTCCTGCGTGCCCGGATTGTCGTAGAGCAAGGCGCGCCCGGTGCCGTTCTCGTTCACGATGTACAGGCCATAGTCCTGTCCGATTCCCGCTGCCCACGAGATGAGCAGGCGGTTATCCGGAAGCACTTCAGGCTCCGAGGCATAGTTCCCCTGAAAGATTCCGAACGACGTGGGATTCGAGGCGTTCGCGTAGATCCCGGAAAGCGAGGTCACGCCGATGATCGGCACGTAGCCACCGTCGGGTCCACGCTCGAAGCGCCGGATCCCTCCGAAGCCGCCTGCCTCGGTCATGTTCCCCATCGGGAAGAAGTTCGAGTAGAAGCGCCCGGAAGGATCGAAGGCGCCGCCGTAAGCGTCGGAGTGATGGCTGCCGTTGTCGGTACCGTCCACCTGCCAGCGGACCAGCCCGTTTCCATCCGGGTTGATCGCGGCGATGTGCCAGCTGTTCCTCCAGCCGATGTCCGCCCATTGAGGGCTCCCGTCCATCTGGACCTGGCGGTCCGTACCCAGCCCGTCCTTCCTGATGAACCCGCCGTTGGGGTCGGCAAGAGTGCTCATGTCGTCGATCGGGAAGCGGTGGTTGCGCCACCATCGAGAGAAGACGATCTTCCCCGTGATCGGATCGATCTGCGGCCGGTCCGCGCCGTTCCGCTCGGCCGTGATCCGGTGGATTCCGGAGCCGTCCGCGTTGACCACATAGAGATTCGAGGCCCGAACGCCGCTGTACTGGCCGTAGCTCGGCCACCGGGTGGACGAGAACACGATGCGCCCGTCCGGAAGCCACGACGGATCGTAGTCATCATAGCCTTGCAGCCCGCCTGAGGCCGCGGGGCCGAACTGGGTGTAGCTGATGCTCAGGTCAGAAGTGGTGACCTGTCGAAGGTTCCGGCCGTCGACGCCGATCCGGTAAAGCCTCCAGGCGCGCGTGTTCTGGGCCGGTGCGTTCGCGTAGTTCCCGTTCGGGAGGCCCGCGAAGACGATCTCGGTGCCGTCGTAAGACACGTCGAAACCGCTGACGTCGATCAGGTTGAGGCTCGCCGAGCTCGGAGCCGAGCCATCGACGAGAGTGCGCAAGGTGCCGTTCGGCTCCCGAACGATGAGCTTGCCCGGAGCCGCGGGGCGCACGCGGCTATGCGCGCCGACTCCCGCCATGTCGCTTGCCGCGTTCCAGTAGATGCTGCCGCGGTCATTGATCTGCCTTTGAACAAACGCGATCGCCGGCATTCCGGTCGCGCTCGGGACGGTCGTCGTGGTCGTGCCGCCTGACGGCGGATTCTCGGAAGTCTCTGAAAAGGATTTGTGTCCGCTCCGGGCGATCCGGTTCGATCCGAGTTCGCATCCGGAGAACAACGCTCAAGCAGAAGAGAAAGGGTACCGAATCGAACCAAGGTGTGCGCGTGCTTGCTGAGTTTTCCCATTTTTTCCCCGCCCCTAATACAAATTATAGTATATCAATGTAGTCAGGTAAATAGCTTTGCGAATATTCCAGGGAGAGGCCGTGCGGCCATGTCTCGGGCGACCCGGGGTCAGGAGAGCGATTGGCGCGCCACGGTCGTCGAGTACGACTCGTCGCCGATGCCGACCGTGAGCTCGCCGTCGTGGTGCATGACGCTCCAGGAGTTGTCGCGCCGGATGCGCGCGATCAGCGACTCGAGGAACCGGGGCTCGAAGGCGAAGATCTCGATGCGCTCGGGCTGGTAGATCTTCTCGCCCGCGGCTTCGGCCTTCAGATTGTCGACATCCTTGTAAGTGTAGACGCGCACGCGCTCGGCCGCCTTCGAGGCCTTGTGCAGCCGCTTCGCGCTCGGATTGCCGATCTCGATCCACGTCAGCGCCCGGCCGTTCGGGCCATCGCGCTTGATGGCGGGCTCGTCGGGAGTGGAGAGACCCGCGGAGAACTCGAGGCCCTCCTCGTGGTTCAGGGCGTAGGCCAGGACGCGGGTGACCAGAAAGGGCTCGCTTTCGGAAGGGTGCATCGCCACGCGGGTGTCGATCGAGCCGTAGTAGCCGCGGTCGATGTCCGAGACCTCGAGCTTGAAGCGATAGAGGGTTGCCGGCAGGGCCATTCGGGGAATCTCGCCTAACGCTCGTCGAGAATCCAGGCGGAAAGAGCGTAGGCCGCGAGCGTCCCCGCGAGCTGTCCGAGCAGGAAGCCGGGAAGCCCGTCCGGCCGGATGCCCGTGAACGTGTCGGTGAACATTCGGGCGAACGTGACGGCCGGGTTCGCGAACGAGGTGGAGGAGGTGAACCAGTAGGCCGAGGTGATGTAGGCCGCCACCGCGTAAGGGGTCGCCTCGACCTTCTTCCGTCCGGAGATGGCGATCACGGTGATGAGCCCGAAAGTGGCGATGGCCTCGGCTCCGGCAAGGTTCCATCCCGCGCGCGGCGTGGCGGAAAGCTGGAGCAGTGGCTGAGCGAACATGAAGTGAGCCGCGGCCACTCCCAGCGTCGCTCCCGCAAGCTGGGCCGCGACGTAGCCGAAGGCGCCTCGCGTGTCGATGCGGCCCCAGAGCCGCTCGGCCAGCGTGACGGCCGGGTTGAAGTGAGCGCCGGAAACCGGGCCGAAGGTCTGGATCAGCGCGATCAGTCCCGCGCCCGTGGCGAGCGAGTTCGCGAGCAGCGCGAGCGCCATGTTCCCTTGGGCAAGCGACTCGCCCATGATCCCGGAGCCCACGACGATCATGAGCAGGAACGCCGTGCCGATGAGCTCGCTCGCCAGTCGCCTTGTCACAGCCCGAGCTCCGCGCGGAGGGCCTCGAGCTTGCTTCGGATGGCGTCGCGCACCTCGCGGAACGACTGTAGCTTCTCGGCTTCCGTCCCGGCCTTGCCCGGGTCCGGGTGAGGCCAGTGCAGCTTTCTCGCTTTCGAGAGAATGACCGGGCAGACCTCCTCGGCGCAGAGGGTGATCACGCAGTCGAGCTCCGCCACGAAGGCCGGATCGAGATCATCGACCGACTTCGAGCGGTGGCCCGAGATATCGATGCCGATCTCGGCGAGGGCCGCAACCGCCAGAGGATTCACTCTAGACGGTTGCGACCCGGCGCTTTCGATGAAGGCCTTCGATCCCAAGAGGTGACGGGCCAGGCCCTCAGCCAGCTGGCTTCGGGCCGAGTTGGCCACGCACATGAACAGGATCCGCGGCTTCTTCAGCAGCATGCTTTCGCGTCCGTGCCGGTATCCGCTTCAGCGTCGGCCGCGCAGCACCCGGACTTCGGCTCCTCCTCTTCTGCCGGACCGTGGAAGAGCTCGGCATCGGCCATCGTCCGGTAGGTTTCCCAGGCGACGCCCGAAGGATCCTGCACCCAGGCCTTCTTGGATTCGGAGTAGCAACAGGTGGTCTCGCCCTCGTCGAGGACGGCCACCTCGGCCTTCTTCAGGCGGGCGGTGATTTCGGCCAGTTCGCGGTCCTCGTCGACCTGGATGCCCAGGTGGTCAAGGCCTTCGGTTCCCACGCGCGTGGAGATCGCGAAGTTCACCTTCGGATCCTCGAGCATCCATTTGGCGTAGTCGCCTTTGAGCTTCGTGGGCTCCTGGCCGAACAACGTCGAGTAGAACTGGACCGACTTGCCTAGATCCTTGACTCCGACATGCAGATGAAGACGTTTCATGACTAGCACTTCCTTTCGTTACAGGTTTTGGAGCGGGACTTCGTTTCGCGGGCGCAGCAGTTCGCCTGCATGAATTCGATGAGCTCTTCGATCAGCGCCGTGTTGGCGAAGTAGGTGATGGAGCGTCCGCTCTTCGAGGAGGTGACGAGTCCGGCGCGGCTCATGTGCGAGAGGTGAAACGAGAGCGTGTTGTCGGGGATCTTGAGCTTCCGCGCGATCGTTCCGGCGGCGACGCCGTCGCGCCCGTACTCGATCAAAAGGCGGAACACCCGAAGGCGGGTTTCCTGCGAGAGGGAGGAGAAGGCCTCGGTTGCTTCAAACATTTCCATATTTCTAGAATAGTGGAAATATATCTAGAGTGCAAGCCCTAGTTTTTCGAGAGGGAATCCGCTGTGAAGCCATGGGGTTAAGAACGCAAAAGGCCCCTCCTCCCAGCGGGAGGAGGGGCCCTGGGGCTCTTGAGCCTAGATTCCGCTGCCGGAAGCGGGGCGCTCTGGCGAGGTCGTCATGACGCTGCCAATGGAGGCTTCAGCCGCGTCCTTGGAACCCCTTCCGCCGAAAACGCTCACTTCGGGAGGGGCGAGATCTCCCTGGGGACTCGCCTTTGTCTTCTTTGCCGGCGAGCGCTTCCTGGCCTTGGAGGGCGCGGCGGGCTGGGGACCGTGGTTGGGATCGAGCTTGACGTGTTGGCCGCTCTGGCCGATTCCAATGATGGCTTGATTCGTCCGTGCGGCGATCCTCTCGGCTTGGTCGCAATTGGCGTCGTTGCTCTGGACTAGAACGCCATTGTAGTGCGTCTCGACGTAGCACCGGGTCTCGGTGATTCTGCGCTCCCCATACTCGTACCGGTGGGTGTGCTCTCGCAACGTAGGGCTCATGAAGATGTTGAGTTTTCTCAGAAGCGATGGGGGCACCTCGGATCTGACGATTACACTTCCGGTTCGGGCCTCGCGGCGTACTGTGGTTCGGAGCCGCTCCGGAGCATAAGTGGCATCAGCGGTCTGGGCAATGGCGCGAGATGAGCCGACACATGCCACAAGCAGGGTTAAGGTCATCAGCAGCGATCGGGACCAAGTTCCATATTCCATAACTGATAGCTATGCAGGCGAAGTGCCACGCGCCGCGTATCCCGCAGACCAGTGTTTACAAGCTGAATATGCGCTGTATTTCTTGGGTTCTACGTCGGCGGTTGAAACCGGCCACTGGCCTCGATCTCAGCGGAACCATTGATTCAATAGGTTATGTCTTGCCCAAGAATTCGACACCTGGAAGGAGCGCCGACGGGCTTGCGGAGGCCAGAAGTTCGGATATAATAATATTCAAACAGTTGAATATTTGAATACAAAGGGACTTGCAGGATGCCTGCACGCCGACTGATCGCCGAAAAACTTTCCGAGCTCCTGAGCGCGATCTCGCACGCCCACCGCGTGCGGATCATCGAGGAGCTTTACGAGGGCGAGAGGGATGTCAACACCCTGAAAGACCTTCTCGAGGTGAATCAGTCGACTGTCTCGCAGCATCTGGCAGTGCTGCGCGCGTATCAGGTGGTCCGGCAGCGCAAAGAGGGGCACCGAGTGTTCTACAGGCTGGCTCAACCGGAGCTGGCCAGGTGGATTCTCGATGGGTTGAGGTTCATAGAAAACGGGCTCGATTCCGCGGAGGAGGTTCGTTCCGCCGCGGACAAGGTCCGAAGCATCTGGTTGGTCTCGCGCCGGGACAAGGGCGCGAGGTCGAAACGTTCCTGACTCAGAGAAACTTCACTTCAAGAGAGGAGTCCCCATGCAAAAGCTAGTTCGCGGTATCCAGACTTTCAAAAAGACGGTTTTCAAGGAGAATGAGGCCCTGTTCACGAGCCTCGCGGGGGGGCAGAAGCCCGACGTGCTCTTCATCACGTGCTCGGATTCGCGCCTGAACCCGAATCTCCTGACCCAGACGAAGCCCGGCGAGCTCTTCATCATCCGCAACGCCGGCAACCTGATTCCCGCCTACGGCGCGGTCCCGGGCAGCGAGGAGGGCACGATCGAGTTCGCGCTCGCCGGCCTCGGCATCCGGGAGATCGTGATCTGCGGCCACTCGCATTGCGGCGCCATGAAGGGCGTCATCCATCCCGAGATCGTGAAGGAGATGCCCGCCGTTTCTCGGTGGCTCGGCCAGGCCGAGCAGACGCAGAGGGTGATGAAGGAAAACTACGCGCACCTCGAGGGCGAGGCGCTCCTGAACGCGACGATCCAGGAGAACGTGCTGGCGCAGGTCGAGAATCTCAAGACCCATCCTTCGGTTGCCGCTCTGCTCGCGCGGGGCGAGCTGAAGATCCACGCCTGGGTATACAAGTTCGAGACGGGCGAGGTCTTCTCGTACCAGCCCGATGAAGGGCAGTTCCTTCCCCTGGGCGACAAGATGCATCCCATCGTGGCGAACTCGCGTCGCCAGATGAACGCACAGTAACTCTTCTTCTTCAGCGGCTGGGAGGAAAAGTTATGTCATTTGAAAGGTCTTCGAGACTCGACGACTTTCTCGCGTCGATCGTCGTGTTCCTGGTCGCGCTCCCGCTGTGCATGGGGATCGCGATCGCTTCAGGTACCTCGCCCACGGCGGGGCTCATCACCGGGATCGTCGGCGGGCTTGTCGTGGGGGTGATCGCCGGCTCTCCGCTCCAAGTGAGCGGGCCCGCGGCCGGGCTCGCCGTCATGGTCTGGGATCTCGTCCAGAGGTTCGGGCTGGAAACCCTGGGCGTCGTAGTGCTCCTCGCCGGAGCGATCCAGCTCATCGCGGGCGCGCTGAAGCTCGGGCAGTGGTTCCGTGCCGTGCCTCCGTCCCTGATCCAGGGCATGCTGGCGGGCATCGGGGCGCTTATCTTCGCGAGCCAGCTCTATGTGATGCTCGACCAGTCCCCGGCGGGATCGGGTATCAAGAACCTGATCGGCATTCCGGGGGCGATCGCCGGGCTCTTTGACCTGGGGAACAAGCAGCACGCGCTCGCGGCCTGGACCGGAGCGCTGACCATCGCGTCGATCGTGCTGTGGAACTCGTTCAGGCCGAGACGGCTGGTCATGATCCCGGCTCCGCTCGTCGGTGTCATCGTCGGCACAGCTTTCGCGTGGGCCTTCGGCTTCGGCATCCGCAAGGTCGAGATCCCGGCGCAGGTGTTCGCCTCCCTGCAGCTGCTGAGCTGGGAAGGGTTCAGCTCAGCGTTGAGTTGGCCGGTCGTAGGCTCGGCCGTGGCGCTCGCTTTCGTCGCAAGCGCCGAGAGCCTGCTGTGCGCTACCGCCGTCGATCAGATGCACACGGGCGAGAGGACCCGTTACAGCAAGGAGCTCGCCGCCCAGGGCATCGGCAACATGATCTGCGGCGTGCTCGGCGCGCTTCCGATGACCGGCGTCATCGTGCGCAGCACGGCCAACGTCCAGGCCGGCGCCAGCACGCGGCTCTCGGCGATCCTGCACGGGGCCTGGATCCTGCTCTTCGTCGCTTTCCTACCCGGGGTACTCAACGTGATCCCCACGGCGGCGCTGGCGGCGATCCTCGTGTTCACGGGATACAAGCTCCTGAACCTCAAGGTGATCAAGCAGCTGAGAAAGCACGGATACGGCGAGGTGGTGATCTACCTCGTGACCCTGGTCACGATCGTAGCGACGGACCTCCTGACCGGCGTGATCGCGGGATTCGTGGTTTCGCTCATGCGCACTCTGCTCGCGCGCGGCCAGCTGACCATCGAGACGACGAAGGATCCCGTCACGGGTGCCACCACTGAGATCCATCTGTCGGGAGCGGCGACGTTCTTCCAGCTGCCGAAGCTCGCGGCCGCTCTCGAGCGCGTGCCCCTCGACGCCCCGTTGATCATCCACGTCGAGCGGCTCCAGTTCATCGATCACGCGTGCCTGGACCTCATCGAGTCGCGCGAGCGGTTCGGGAGCAAGACGAGGTTCGACAAGGCGCGCCTGCTTCAGCTCAGTCCCGGCTTGAACCGCAAGAGCGCCTAGCGGACCTGGGGCTCACGGATTGTAAATGCAGCGGAAGCCGTCCGAAGTGGCGATCGTCTGAGTCCGGTTCAGGTCCGTGGCGAAGACCCCGGCACGGAGATTCTCCCAGGAACCTCCACGGACCAGTCCCGTGCCTACGGTCAGGAGCTGGCCGTAACCCATGTTTCAGAACCACCGGGCTTGGGTAGCAGTCGTTACGCTGGTCACCGTTTCAGGCTGTTTTTCGAATAGTGGTGGGCGCAGCTCGCGAACGTACCAGATCTCCTCGGAGGAGGCTCGCGGAGGCATTCCGGGCAAACCCACCACCACGACGATCCCGAGCACAACCACCACCACGAGCTCGACGACTACCAGTACGACTCGCCCGATCCCTTCCACCTCGACCACCACCACGACTTCGACCACGTCGAGCACGACGCGCGCAACCGCGCCGACGACGACGTCGACCACCACGACGACCACCTTGCCGCAAGCCGGCTCGGGCCGCACTCTTTTCGTCAACGCCGCGACTGGCGACGATTCGATCTCCTATGCGAACAATTCAGCCTCGACTCCCTGGAGGTCGATCGGGCGCGCCGCCTGGGGCAGCTCGAACCGTTCAGCGCCGGTCGCAGCCGAGGCGGCGCGAGCGGGTGATACGGTCATCGTCGCAGAAGGCGACTATGGATTCTCCGGTATCGTGGGCAACAGATTCGGCGTCATCTATAACCCGGTGAACCAGGGGACGGCCGGGAACTTCATCACGTTCACTTGCGTGGGAAGGTGCACTCTTACCGCTCCGAACGCGGACAGCCCGGTGATCGGGGCCTCCGGGCGGAATTACGTAAAATGGTTCGCGGACGTCAGGCAGTCGCATGCCTGGGTTATCGCCGCCTGTGGAAGAGTCGCGGGGTGCGGAAGCACGGCGGTCGTGAACACTACGCCGGATACCGGGCCCGCGGTGTGCAGCGCAGCGACCGGCTGCTGGATCGAGGGAGCTGAGATCGATGGCCTCGCGGGCATCGACTACCGGGACAACTGGAACGGCGTGAGGCTCGAGAACTGCACGTCCTGCGCGATCCGTAACAACCGGATCTCGAATTTCACGCGTGATCCTGTCGCCGGCCCGACCAACCACAATCAATCGATCCTCACCATGTACGGTACCGCCAACTCGCTGATCGAGCACAACGTAGGGGTCAACTCCGGCGCAGGGATCTACTTCAAGGACACCGGCAGCACGAATGCTCAGTCCGGCAACGTCGTGAGGTACAACCGGTTCGACCAGGTCAACGAAGTGATCGCGTTCTCGGTGACCGCTGAAGGCCGGAACTACGTCTACCAGAACATCGGGACCCATGGGCACACGGGGGTCCTGGTGACGGGCGGAGGCCTGTCGGGAGACTGGATCTTCAACAACACCTTCTACCGCATGTCCCTGACCGCGGTGGCTCCGAGCCAACTCGGCCAGGGAGGGAGATTCTGGAACAACATCTGCGTCGAGTGCGAGCGGGCGGTCTATGTCGAAGGCGGGACCATGGTTGCGAGCTCGGTGCTCGATCTTCAGCATAACCTCTACTTCGGCTACGGCATCTTCTACACCGGCTCGGATGGCAATCGCAGCTTCTCGGATTTCAGGAGTACCTTCGCGGGGCAGGAACAGCAGGCGCCCGCGTCGATCGACTCCGACCCCGAGCTCGTCGACCTCGCAGAGCTGGATTTCAGGCCTTGCCGGGCCACTGGGGTTCCCGCGGCGTCGTGCGCCTCGGCTTCTCCCGCTTTGAGCCTGGGGGTCGATCTTCACGATCTCGATCGGGACGGAAACACGTCCGACCTGATTCCCGCCGGCGCTTACGTCAGTGGCGGGGAAGTGATCGGGATTCAGCGCTAGATCGGGCTCCGAGCGGGTCGGGAGGGTTCCGTTTCAGCCAGCTTTCCGCCTGTCTAAAGCTTTGACAGCGAGACCGGCCAGGAACGCAGGTAAACACGGCAGGCCGGCGGAATCACGGCGCAAGGATTGCTCTATCTCCAGGCATAATGTCACGCCTGGGTCGCGCCTTAGTCCGCATCCTTCCTGCCGTCCTGCTGCTCTCGTGGGCTCCGGCCGCGCTCGCCTCCGTGAACTGCGACGGCACATGCGCGGACCCCAACCGCCTCGGTCTTTTCAGCTTCGATCAGATCGTCGCCTACACCGATCGGGTCGCTTCCGCCGCGAGCTGCCGCCCCGGTGACGCTTCGTGGGCGCGCCACCTGTATCTTTCGTCCCCGGCCCGCGTGCGGACGCAGCCCAAGTACTTCGGCGGAAGCAACGTCGATCCAGTTCCGGCGTTCCTGATCGCGGGCATGAGCTTCTCGGGCCATCCCGCCGACCGCATGGTCGCGACGTTCGCGCTTTCCGGCGGGCTCTCTGCCGCGGCGCAATCCGCGATCCTGTCTCGCTGTCGGCGCGGCCAGGAGATCGATCCGGTCTGCGCCATGTCCGCCGCCTACCGGGGTGAGGCCGAGGGGCTCCTGGCGCTGTCCATCGGCCGCGCCTCGGGCTACGTGCCATCCGTCCGCCTGGACCGGGCAGGCCGAGAGCACCCGTGGACCCTCGACGAGCTCAGGTTTCTCCATCGCGAGATCAGCAAGCTTCCGCCCCAGATGGCGACGTCGGATCCCGTCATCCTCCGCAAGATCCCGAAGAACAGCTGCGAATGCGAGAGCGCGCCGCTTACCCAGACGGCTTGCGCCGAGTCGGCGGTGGCGGGCTGTTACGTGGGAAGCGCCATCCTTCTCAAGGAGACGAAATTGCAGCCGCAGGTGCTGATCCACGAGATCGGTCATCATATCGACCTTCGCGGCGAGGGGCTTCGCGGGTTCGACAGCCGCTTCGCCGGCCGGCACTGCTACAGCTCGGTGTACACGGCTATCGGCGACGTGCACGAGACCTTCGCCGAGAACTTCGGCGATTACCTGGTGAGCCCGGCCATGCTGATCGACCAGTGCCCGGCCCAGTTCGAGTTCTTCCGCGACAGGTTTTTCGAGGGTCGGGACTATCTGGTGTCCTGGAATCCCGCGCTCGACGGGTCAGCCGCCACCGAGGCCCTGCGCGAAGCGGCCGCGAGTTGCCTGAGCGAGGTCGTTTCGGCGAACCCTCAGCGCTTCACCTACCGGGCAAGGCAGAGGGTCGCGGGCGGATGGCACGCGGTCGGGATCTTCCTGACCTGGTTCGGCACCTCCGGGTGCGCGGAGGAAGCCTTGCAGAAGCTGATCCGGAGCTCGAGCGGCAACCCGCTGTTCTGCGCCGTCGGCGCCGATGGCATCCGCGAGGAGTTCACTCGCAACCTCGTGCACTACGCGAAGACCGTGATGGCGCGCGAGATGAAGAAGGGCTCCGGCGCGAGCGGGCTCGGCGCCCGCCTGTCCGCCTGCGCAAAAAGCCGGGATCGAAGTCCCTCCGGCGCGTGCTCGAGCTTCAGCAATCTTCCTTGATCGCGCCCCTTTCCGCGCCGCTTGACTAAATGACTCAAGGGCGCCGGAAAATGGGACATTCTGTCAGAGGTGCGAAAAGGCCCCCGCAGTGATTCCGCGCATTTGCGCGCGGCATCCTCGTTGCTCAAGCGGCCGTGCATGATTCATCGCTCGATCCTCATCGCCCTGTCGGTATTCCTCGCAGCCTCCCCGGTCCTCGCGGCCGAGGAGTCGTTGAATCTCGATGCCGTGGAGGCGCCTGCCGCGCCTAAATCCCCGCATCAGTCCTCCACGCACGGTGCTTCCCCGCACTCGGGTGGCGGTCATGGACCGAGAATCATGGGCCGGGTGGACCTCTCCGCCGAGTATTCACCCGGCTCGAATACAGCCGGAAGCCGCGGGTTCAGGGCCAACCACTTTCTGATGTTCCTGAAGGTGGAGGCCTCGCCCGCGGTCTCCTTCATGGGCGAGATGCTCAACCAGTCCTTCTACCACCTGACCTACAAAGTCGCGCCTTTCGTCAGCCTCAA
>CAYZKI010000021.1:1913-4719 GCA_964478745.1 uncultured Bacteriovoracaceae bacterium | reverse complement strand
TCCTGGTCCCGTTCGGAAGCTCCGACTACTATCACCGTTACTACGGCGGCGTGATGGGCTACGGCGCCGCGGGCGTCATGTTCCCGATCATCTGGGCTGAATATGGCGTCAACAGCGAGTGGAGGCTCGGCCCGGTCACGCTCGACGCTTACACGGTCAACGCCATCGGGTCGGCGAACGCGGCCACGAACCCCAGCTTCACTTCGACCTCCGACAAGAAGCGCCAGGCGCTGGGCTTCAGGCTCTCGGGCAACCCGGTCGCCAAGACCCGCGTCATGCTCTCGGGCTACAGCACCTACTGGTCCCCGGGAAATCCGCTTTTCCTGGGCGGCATCGACGCCTCCACCGACTACGGCCTGGTGGACATTCCCGGCCTGAAGCAGATCAGGCTCGCGGCCGGAGCCGCCGCGGGCTTCGTCCGGAACGGGATCCCCGATTCCTATCGGACTTACGGTGACTACCTCCAGCTCTCGACCAACGCCGTGCCGTTCGCCGAGCTCCGCGCCCGGTACGGCACTTACATCGACAACAGCCGGGTGGTCAGCGCGGCCAACTCCCAGGCCCTGAGCCTGGGCGCCTACATCCCGGTCGACGTCATGAACCTCCTGGCCGAGTACCAGTTCAACTACGAGGAAGTGAACGAGACGAAGAACGACCTCGTCCGTTTCATGCTGGCCCTGGACTTCTGAGAAACCCGTTATTAAAGGATTCCGACTGAATGAACACCACGACCCCACTGACGATCCAGAACCTGACCGAGGCGAGGCTTCGCGACTTCCCGGCGCCCGCCAAGGCGCTTGCCCTCGGCTTCGTCTGCGCCCTCGGCCTGGCCTACGTTTACGCCCTCGGGAACATCGCCCTGGTGATCGGCCTGAGCCCGCGCGACATTGCCATCCATTACTACGGCAAGGCGGTCGCCGAGGCCCGGCAGACGGTCGCGGCCTCCGGCGAGACCGAGCTCAACCTGGACGACGACAGCGCCGCGCCCGCGGCGGAAGAGCCTTCGCACCCGGCGCCGAGCTTCAAGAACCTCGTCGCCGAGGGCCACTTCCACCTCTTCGGCATGACGAGCTTCTTCTTCGGCCTGACCTTCCTGGGCCTGTTCACCGCGCTTCCGGGCAAGGCGAAGACCTTCGCGCTCGGGATGCCTTATCTGTTCGTGATCCTGGACAACCTCAGCTTCATGGCCACCCGGTTCATCGGTCCGAAGCTCGCCTATATGACGGCGGTCTCCGGCGGCCTGATGGCCCTGAGCTTCACGGTTCTCTGGGTCGCGATCGTCTATGAGCTCTTCATTGGAGCAAGAAAGTGAGTCACACCTTGTTGAACCGCCTTTTCGTCCCCGCATTCGTCCTCATCTCCCTGGCAGCCACCGCGCAGGCTGAAAGCCTGCTCGACATGAAGACCTTCCTGAAGGAGGAGCTCGGATCGAGCGCGAAGCTGTCCAAGGAAACCTTCGCGCTTTCGGACGCGCAGAAGAAGGAGATCGCCAAGATCGCCGAGTCGGGCGACGAGAGCTTCACCTTCTACTACGGCAAGAGCGCCGAGGGCGCGCTCGAGAAGGCCTGCACCGTCCTCTCCCAGAAGGGGAAGGAGGGGCCGATGACCCTGGGTGCCTGCTTCGACCCCAAGGGTGTCGTGAAGAGCGTGCGCGTGCTCGAGCATCAGGAGGAGCGCGGAAAGCCCATCGCCGAGAAGGGCTTCCTCTCCCAGTTCCAGGGCAAGAAAGTTTCGGACGCCTTCCAGGTGGGAAAGGACGTCGACGCGGTTTCAGGCGCGACCTATTCGTCGCGCTCGGTTTCAGAAGCAGTTCGGAGGGCCAGTTATGGTTTCAAGACATTCGTTCAGAAGTAGTTCGATCTGGGCAGCGGTGGCCCTCTCCACCTTACTCCTGAGCGCCTGTGGCGCTGAGCACCCCTTCACCCGGGGAAAGCTTCTGGCGAGCCAGCAGGAGCAAATCGACGAGCCGACGGGCGGCGGCACGGCGCGCGAGAAGTACCTGGCGAAAGTCAGGCCGAACCTGATCGCGACGTGCGCGGCCTGCCATGACGGCTCATTCGTATCCGGCGACGCGAACGCCGACTACGCGGCCTCGAAGGCCCTGATCGCGGCGGGCAACTCCGACGAGAGCGTCATGTACCAGAAGGCGCAGGGCGGAGCGGGCCATGGCGGGGACGTCATCTGGGCCCCGGGCGCCCCCGAGCTCGCCGAGCTGAAGGCCTGGATCGACTCGGAGACTCAGTGAGGAACGTCCTTCCCGCCATCTCCTCGCTGATCGCTCTTTCGGCGGCGGCCTCGGGCGCGCCGATGTCGGCGACGGTCTGCGAGTCGGTCGAGCGGCTTCCCAGCATGGGAACCGTGTTCGAGATGCAGCTCGTGGCCCCGTGTGAGGCCGGCAGGAGGGAAGCCCTGGTGCTCGCCGCGCTGAAGCGGCTCGACACGATCGAGGCCTCGATGAGCCTCTATCAGAAGGAAAGCGAGATCAGCCGGCTGAACCGCGGCGAGGCGCTGTCGCCGTCGTACGACTTCAGGCGGGTGATCGAAGCGTCGATCCTTCACGGTGAGAGAACCGAGGGGTACTTCGACATCACCGTCTGGCCCGCGCTCTCGGCCATCCAGAAGACGATCCGCGAAACCGGCAGGCCGCCGGGCGACGGCACGCTCAGGCGCCTGCGCAAGTCCGTCGACTTCCGCAACATCGAGCTCGGTCCGGACTCCCTCCGCTTCAAGCGCGAGGGCACGCAGATCACCACCGACGGCATCGCCAAGGGCTACGCCGTCGACGAGGTGGCCGTTCTTCTCGACC
>CAYZKI010000021.1:0-1903 GCA_964478745.1 uncultured Bacteriovoracaceae bacterium | reverse complement strand
TCGGGAAACGTGCGCCTGAAGGGTGCGCACCTCGACGGCCGCCCGTGGAGCGTCGCGATCCTCAACCCGGTGGACCGGGGCACGATCCCCGCGGCGATCTCGAGCGGGGAGGCGATCGCGTCCTCGGGCGTGGACTACGCGTCGTTCACGAAGGACAAGCGCTGGCACCACATCATCGACCCGACGACGCTCAAGCCCGCCAATCACGTGGTGGGCTCGACGGTGATCGGCCCTTCCGCCGCCACCTGTGACGTCCTGTCGACCGCCGTTTTCGTCATGGGCCCCTCGCGAACTAGGGAGATCATGGCCCGGCATTATCCGCAGTACCGCTACTGGATGGTCGACGCCGGAAACCGGGTCACCACCAACATCAAAACCGAGAACCCGAAAGGAAAGCCCCGCACATGAAGACCACGACCCGAGTTTCCCGAGCCTCCCGTTTCGCATTCGCCGCGCTGATCGCCCTGCAGCTCTCCGCGCAAGCGGCCCTCGCCGGCGTGGGCAGCAAGTATGAAGGCGATTTCAAGGTCACCCCGGCCGCGGGCCACTCCGGCGCCACGATCTCCGGCGTCGTGACGCTGCTCTCGGCCGACGGCATCGTCTTCTCGGAGGCGATCGTCACTCCGAGCGCGCCCGTTTACGGCAAGAAGGAGTTCCGCTCCGACCTGATCGAAACGTTCTATCTCAAGGCCGCGAGCTCGGATCACCTGGGCATCATCGTGAAGCTGAAGGGCGCCCCTCACAAATGGCATTTCGTCGCCGTGCTTTCGAGCGTGGACGGCGGCGTCACCTATCAGGGCTCGTACTACAAGGTCACCGAGAAACTCGCTGACATCCAGGCCGCGCTCACGGCCGCGACCGGCGTTCCGGGAGCGACCTGGAAGCTGCTGGGCGATCTCGTCCTGAAGAAGCAGTGAGGCTTCGCGGCCAGGTCATGTACCCCAACGGGTGCGCGGCCTCGGACTCGGAGTGCTCGCAGGTCGTCACGGAGCGAGGCCGCTGAGCCGGAACGCCAGCGCGTGGTCGAGCAGGTCCTTCGAGCACAGGCCCACGAGCGCGCGCGCGTCGCCCCCGCGCTCGTTCAGCAGGCTTTTCACCCACTGCCAGGCCCAGACGTAGTGCGCGTAGTCCTGGATCGCCGGAAGATGGCTTCCGACTGAATAGAAGCGCCCGTAGTCGCCGTCCGGGTCGCGGAGCGTGCGATGAATCTCCCGGTCGAGCAGGGGACCGTGCTGGATCACCGCCTGGAGCGAGTCTTCCGTCTGGTACGCGTAGGCCCAGCCGGGCTCGTCGGGAACGAGAAGCTCGGAGACGACGCAGCTCAGGCCTTCCGACATGAGGTGCTCGATCGGCGTCACGGAGTCGAGATAAGTCCTGCGCGGCATCTTCGGATCCAGTCCCCAGCCTTCCCAGGTGCTGGGGCGGGTCTCGCGCGCCACGTGCGTGAGCTCGTGAACCGTCAGCACGTCGAGGTACTTGCCGCGGCCGTGGCTCTCGTCGACGCCCAGGTAGACCTTGTGCCGCCCCCGATCGAACCGCGCGAAGCCGTCCATGGTGGCGAACGATCCGTAGAGAAGGATCTCGCCTTCCAGCTTGAAGCCGAAGAGCGCCTCGACCCGGGCGATGCATTCGCGCGCGCGGAGCTCCTCGCCTTCAGGGTCAAGCAGCAGCGTCTCGGAGCGGTAGGCGTCCCAGTTCAGCTCGCGAAGGTAGGGGTGAAACCCCTCGAAGAAGTCGCCCGCGTGAGCGGACATGGGAGCGGCGTACTCGCGCTCGAACTCGCGCGCGCCGGGCATCGTTTCCCAGCGCCGGAGGCAGTCGAGCAGGAGGGGCAGCGTGTTGTGAACCTGCATGGGGGAGATGTAGCCTAGGTCCTGATGCGGAGGATTGCCTGTAAATCTAT